>NZ_JANMZH010000335.1:0-6798 GCF_031383065.1 Microcoleus sp. OTE_8_concoct_300
CAGGCATCTTGCCTGTTAAGCGAGAATATTGAGATGTTGCACCATTGTCAATAAGCCTTTTATGAACGGGCAAGATGCCCGTTCCACAAGAAAATCTACTCTTTGTGGAACAGGCATCTTGCCTGTTCTTGAGAATGGTGCAAGATGTTGCACCATTGTCAATAAGCCTTTTATGAACGGGCAAGATGCCCGTTCCACAAGAAAATCTACTCTTTGTGGAACAGGCATCTTGCCTGTTCTTGAGAATGGTGCAAGATGTGAGTTACAACCGACAGATTCGGGCAAAAACCCGGTTTCTTGGATTATCGCCCGCCACTAACTTTCTCCAATCGCAGGAAATGCACCCGGCCCAACGCATCCCCCGCTACAACACTCACCCCATCAGGCGAAATCGCACAGCCCTTGAAGCCACCCTCCCCGCTGAAACTAGCAATCTCTTCGCCGCTGAGTAGATCCCAGATTTTCAGGGTTTTATCCCGTGAAGCGGAAATCGCGGTTTTGCCGTCGGGTGCGATCGCCACTGCAAATACCGACTCAGTATGACCGCTGAGGGTTCTAACTTCGCTACCTGTCTCGGTGTCCCAGATTTTCAGGGTGTTATCCCGTGAAGCAGAAATCGCGGTTTTGCCGTCGGGTGCGATCGCCACTGCATATACCGAGTCAGTATGACCGATGAGGGTTCTAACTTCCGTACCTCTCTCGGTGTCCCAGATTTTCAGGGTGTTATCCCGTGAAGCAGAAATCGCTGTATTGCCATCTGGTGCGATCGCCACCGTATATACCGAGTCAGTATGACCGGTGAGGGTTCTAACTTCCGTACCTCTCTCGGTATCCCAGATTTTCAGGGTTTTATCCCGTGAAGCGGAAATCGCTGTATTGCCGTCTGGTGCGATCGCTACTGCATTTACCCAGTTAGTATGACCGCTGAGGGTTATAACTTCCGTACCTGTCTCGGTGTCCCAGATTTTCAGGGTGTTATCCCCTGAAGCGGAAATCGCGGTTTTGCCGTCTGGTGCGATCGCCACTGCATTTACCCAGTTAGTATGACTGGTGAGGGTTTTAAGTTCCGTACCTGTCTCGGTGTCCCAGATTTTCAGGGTGTTATCCCCTGAAGCGGAAATCGCTGTATTGCCTTCGGGTGCGATCGCTACTGCATTTACCCAGTTAGTATGACTGGTGAGGGTTTTAAGTTGCCTACCTGTCTTGGTTTCCCAGATTTTCAGGGTTTTATCCCATGAAGCGGAAATCGCTGTCAGGTCGTCTGGTGCGATCGCCACGGCATTTACCAAGCTAGTATGACCGGTAAGGGTTTTAAGTTCCGTACCTGTCTCGATGTCCCAGATTTTCAGGGTGTAATCCCATGAAGCGGAAATCGCTCTTTTGCCGTCTGGTGCGATCGCCACGGCATTTACCAAGCTAGTATGACCGGTGAGGGTTTTAAGTTCCCTACCTGTCTCGGTGTCCCAGATTTTCAGGGTTTTATCCCATGAAGCGGAAATCGCTCTTTTGCCATCGGGTGCGATCGCCACTGCATTTACCGAGTCAGTATGACCGGTGAGGGTTCTAACTTCGTTACCTGTCTCGGTGTCCCAGATTTTCAGGGTTTTATCGTCTGAAGCGGAAATCGCTCTTTTGCCGTCTGGTGCGATCGCCACTGATCTTACCGAGTTAGTATGACCAGTGAGGGTGCTAACTTGCCTACCTGTCTCGATGTCCCAGATTTTCAGGGTGTAATCCCACGAAGCGGAAATCGCTCTCTTGCCGTCTGGTGCGATCGCCACTGCTTCTACCCAGTCACTATGACCAGTGAGGGTTCTAACTTGCCTACCTGTCTCGATGTCCCAGATTTTCAGGGTGTAATCCCATGAAGCCGAAATCGCGGTTTTGCCGTCTGGTGCGATCGCCACTGATCTTACCCAGCCAGTATGACCGGTGAGGGTTCTAACTTCCCTCCCTGTCTCGATGTCCCAAATTTTCAGGGTGTAATCCCATGAAGCCGAAATCGCGGTTTTGCCGTCTGGTGCGATCGCCACTGCTTCTACCGAGTCAGTATGACCGCTGAGAGTTCGCAGACATCCTTCTCCCGGCCGCTCTAAATTAGCCTTCAAAGGCCGCAGCCAAGGACTATCTTTCGATTGCTTCCCTTGTTCGAGCAACCCCTGAATCTGGGGTCTTTCAAAATCCAGCAACCTTCCCCACAAATGCCCTGCTAACTGCGTTTTATCCTTATCCAAAACCTGCGCCGACTTGCGAAGTGCCCCTTGAATCAACCGCAAAGTTTCAGTTTGCCCCTCCGACAGCAAAACATCAGAAACTCCCGCCAAATCGTAATCCTCAATTAACGCTTGAACCCCCAACGCATCCAACTTCGCCTCAATAAAATCAAAATCCGTTAACAACTGATGCAGCCGTTCCCCTTGAACACTCTGGGCCAAATGCCCCGGCAGAGTTTCCAAAGTATAAAGCCGCTTTTTCGGCGACTGTTTCCCCAACCGTTCTTTAAACTTACTCATCGCCGTACAAATTCTCCCACAAATTATCAGAAATTGCCGTTTCAATATCCCGCAGCGACACCCCTGATTGCTGCACCACATCTCTACGATGCAGAAATCTTTGGAAACTCGCGTGATAGATACTGTAATCGGGAGGACTATCACCGCTACGCCGGAGAAACTGTTCCCAATCATCCAGAACTTTATGCAAATCCCCAGCATCTTCCTCAGCAAAATCCGCCAAAATATCGCAGGAAACCGGCTTGCGAGTTTTGGTCAACAAATAAATCACCTTCAACTTGCGGCGGCGCAATTCTTGATCTTTAACCGCCATTTCCATCCGCGCCCAGTGCTTCTCATAATATCCTTCCAACTCCCTCGGCAAATCTTCCAAAGTCACATCGCTGTACTTGCCGCTATCGATATCATTAAGCACATAGCGCAGGTACATAAAGTTATTCTGGCTTTTTTGGGCCACCGCCGCCACAAACTGATCTCGCTGCAAATTTTGACGGTTAATCCAACTCTGAATTGAGGCGCTGTTGCTGGTACGTTTGTCAATATAAAGCTGGACATCCGCCAAACTTTCTGTACTGTACTGCATCAAATCAAAAACCTGATGATTTGGCAAAGGCAGAGTTTTCGGCTGCTTCGAGACAATAAAATAAACATTATCCGGCAAAGCATCAGGCAAATAGAGGATATTGCTGCCGCGCCCCTGCAAACTGATCTCGACTTCATCCAGGGCATCCACGACCAAAATCAACTTTTTTCCGCCCAATTTAGGGCTGACTTCCCCCAACAATCGACTGAGAAAATTGCCATCTCTGGTGGCATTTTCCGGCAGTTGCGGATAACTTAGTTGAAAGCCTCGAATTAACTGAAGGCAGGCATTTTCTAGAAATTGTTCGGCGCGGACAATACCTTGAGATTGCGAGTTAAAATGGGCAACACAACGCCGATTCAGCAGCAGCACTAACTGCGCCAGAATTGAACTTTTTCCCACACCTGGATCTGCTTCTAAAAGAAAATATCCTTTGCGGTTGTTCTGCAAAAAGTCGGCAATTGCTGCAAACACAAATTCGCGACCGGTAAAGTCTTGAGTGCGACCTTGAATAATCGTTTCGCACTCGTAGGGAATCGGTAATCGGGGCGCGGAAATATCAACAAATCGTTCCAGTGATGTTTGAATTTGACCCAAATCGGATCGGATGCCAATTTCTATGGCTGACAATTTCCCCATCACTTGACAAATCTGCTGCCCAGTTTCCACGGCCTCCAACTTTTGCAGTATTTCCCCATTTGGCAGCCCCAAATCTCTCAGTTGGGCTAAAGCAATTTGGTGCAGATTCAACAGCATCACCGCAAACTTTTCTCCTCCATTCGCCGCATCCAGTTTCAGCACTTGGCGGTACGCTTTCGGAAAAGTTGCGTACAGTTTGTCCGCGACAAATTCCACGATTTCTGCATCGAAGGGTTTGCCCTTGCTGGGGGCGGCGAATTCGTTGAGGAAAGTTGCCCAATCTGCCGTTGTCAATCCGGTAACTCGATCGAACTCCTCGGCATCCGCAGAAAAAATCAGGGTTAACTGGTCTTCGGGAATATTTAAACCCCTTGACAAGTCGGCTGTATTCGTGTTAATATCCAGCCAGTATTCAGGAGTTTTCTCGGCTAATTGACTGAGTGCTGTTTCTGGATAAGGCAATTTTTGGGTTTCGGCGATCGCACTTAATTCATCCGACGAAGCAACCTCTCTCAAAATATAGCCGATCGCCTCACCCGCCGCCTTAATCAAATCCTCATTTTCCAGAATACTCGGATTTTTGATCAACCGTTGGGTCATCCGATTTGCCAGTTCATCAGCGGTCATAGTCTCAGCGAGACTACCAGCAATCGCTGCTAAGATAGAAACTCCCCCAAGTGCGATCGGGCCGCCCATCATACCCGCTGCTGCTTGAGTGGCCGGAGTGGCGATCGCATTTGAAATAACTTGTCCTATAGCCATCACCGCACTCCATCCAATTACCCTATTTTTAACATTAGCTAAGTCAATTAGCGACATAAAATAAATATTCCTGTTTTTAAAAGTTGCTAAGCTGTTGGGCATCTAAATTGTATTTTTTGGGCGGGTTCTTCGGCCCACCCCACAATCAATTTAATCTACTGTGGAACAGGCATCTGGCCTGTGGATTTTGGGCTGGTTCTTCGGCCCACCCCACAATCAATTTAATCTAGTGTGGAACAGGCATCTTGCCTGTGGATTTTGGGCGGGCTCTTCGGCCCACCCCACAAGAAACTTGATGTATGGTGGAACAGGCATCTGGCCTGTGGATTTTGGGCGGGCTCTTCGGCCCACCCCACAAGAAACTTGATCTATTGTGAAACAGGCATCTGGCCTGTGGATTTTGGGCGGGCTCTTCGGCCCACCCCACAAGAAACTTGATCTATTGTGAAACAGCCCGGAAAGCCTGTTCATAAAATCAGAGACACCGCAAATATCAACTACAAAACAGCAGCAACACTTGCCATCAACAACCCTTCAAATAATTTCATCCCATCAGTCTCGCCCAACATCGGATCGGATGCCCGTTCAGGATGCGGCATCATTCCCAACACATTGCCCGCCCGATTGCAAATACCGGCAATATTATTTAACGAACCGTTCGGATTGCCAGCATCGCTAATTTTGCCTGCCTCTGTGCAGTAGCGAAACAGCACTTGCTTGTGGTCTTCTAGTTCTGCTAAAGTATCCGCATCGGCATAATAATTGCCTTCCCCGTGGGCGATCGGCAAATCGATGATTTCACCCGAAGTATAGGCAGCAGTCCAACGAGTATTACCGCGTTCGACTTTCAAAGAAGTGCGATCGCAAATAAAATTCAATCCCGCATTCCGCACCAGAGCACCGGGCAACAAACCAGCTTCAGTCAACACCTGAAAACCGTTGCAAATACCCAGTACAAGTTTGCCCTGTTTCGCGTGTTCCGCAGTAGCCCGCATCGCCGGAGAAAAACGGGCGATCGCGCCACACCGCAAATAATCTCCGTAACTGAAACCACCGGGAATTACAATGATATCAATATCCGAAATATCGGTATCTTCGTGCCAAATCATCCGCGTCGGTTGGTGGAGTAACCCTTGAGTCACCCATACCACATCGCGATCACAATTTGAACCCGGAAAAACAATAACTCCAAATTTCATAAGCTCAAGGAAGTTCGGCAACAGATTTTGTAACGGATGTAACGGAGGTCAGGAAGAAGCAAGAAGTGTCAACTTAAGACTAAAATCTTATGTTTCTCTCGCTTGTATCAAAGTCTCGATCCCCCTAAATCCCCCTGATAGTCGGGGGACTTTGAGTGCTCCGAGTTTTCGTGTTTTTAACGAAGACTTTGAACGCTCTTGTCCTCGCCTTTTTAATAGAGACTTTGAACACTACTGTCCCCTCCTTATTAAGGGGGGTTAGGGGGGATCTCCGGGACCAAAAAACACACCCTAGGGGCGATCGCATTTATGCCGCCGCTGTCTCCACAGCAACAGGAATTTCAGTCAAATCAAAGCGATAATTTTCAATCACAGGATTAGCCAAAAGTTGGTCGCAAACGCGATCGAGTTGTTCGCGGGCCTGGGACTCACCAGCAGCAGTCAGCGTCAATTCAACATACTTCCCGATGCGCACGCCCTCAACATTGTCGTATCCCATGTGTTGCAAACCAGACTGTACGGCTGTGCCGGCGGGATCTAAAACAGAAGGGCGGAGGGTAACATAGATTTGGGCAAGATATTTCTGAGTCACGGGAATGTTGCGGTAGGTGATGTGAAAGTTAGCCCCATTGTATTCTACAACCGAGCAGCGCGCCGATCGCCATTTGGTTCGCCCAAGTAAGATAGCCTAGAAATAGGGACAGATGTGATTTCAGCAGATTCGAGAAAAAAATTATGAGAACCAACCACACCCGCAGTCAGGAGCGTATTTTAAACTTGCTCAAAGTCCTGAATCGATCGCTCTCAGCGCAAGATATCTACTTAGAACTGCGTAACAGCGACCAAAGCATGGGCTTAGCAACCGTTTACCGCTCCCTCGACGGTTTAAAGCGAGAGGGGTTCGTTCACGTCAGAACCCTCGCTAGTGGCGAGTCTCTCTACGGTGCCGCCCACCAAGACCAACACCACCTAACTTGTCTCGAATGTGGCACCTCCATTACGATCGACGAATGCCCCGTCCACCACTTAGAAAGCCAACTACAACAATCTCATTCTTTCAAGATTTATTATCACACTTTGGAGTTTTTTGGATTGTGCGATC
>NZ_JANMZH010000350.1:0-12030 GCF_031383065.1 Microcoleus sp. OTE_8_concoct_300
TTTGCCGATCGCAGAAATTCCGGCTTTTATAGAGCAAAGTAAAATAATTGGACAAAGGGCGGCGGTGCGTTTGTTTCGGGAAAGGGTGAGAGAGCTTTTGACGGAGTGATGGTGGTTTTTTTAACCGCAGATGAACGCGAATGGATGAAAGGGCGATCGCCCTGAGTCTGTTTGTGCTAAGATTAAATAGCTCTAAAAATTAGCAAATAAGAGCCTTTCATGCTTTATGTCTAAGCAATCAGTCATCACAAAGTATATTGAAATTACACCGGGAGTGCTTGGTGGTAAACCACGCATTGCGGGTCATCGAATTTCTGTAGCACACATCGCTGAAATGTATCTTAATATGGGAGAGTCCATAGAAGAAATCGCTAGGGACTATAATTTGTCACCGGCTTCGGTTCATGCGGCCATGACTTACTATTACGATAATCGAGAAGAAATTGACCGCCGCACTGCTGAATCAGATGCTTTGATCGAAGAGTTGAAGCGCAAGAGTCCACCCTCTCGTTTGCAGGAAAAGCTGAGGGAAATTAGAGGTGAGTGAGCGAATTCGCTTTCATTTAGATGAGAATGTTAAATCGGCTGTGGCGCGAGAATTGCGCCGACGTTTAATTGATGTTACAACAACTATCGAGGCGGGGTTACTTGCTCAGAGTGATGAATCGCAGTTAGCATTTATCTGCGAACAAAAGCGGGTGATTATGACTCATGATGATGATTTTTTAACGATTGCTAGTTTTAGCAGCGAGCATCCAGGTATTGCTTATTGTAAGCAAGGTACTCGTTCGATCGGACAAATCATTGAAGCTCTGGTTTTGATTTATGAAGTGTACACGCCTGAAGAAATGGTCGGGCGTGTTGAGTTTTTGTGAGAAAGGGTAAGGGCGATCGCACTTTTTGTCGTAAGGGCGATCGCTCTTTTGAACCGCAGATGAAGGCGGATGAACCGGGATGAACGCAGATGGGAGAAGGGCAATTTATCTGTATAATAAAAATTGATAGTTCGATCGGACTATTTTGAACTAGAGAGCGTGAAGCGAAGCTATCCCGAAGGGAATCGCCTGCGTTCGGCCAGTCGCTCATCGGTGTTAAGCTGTAGTAAATTGACAGTTGTGCGCCCTTCTGGAGTTAAGCCAATAATCCTGCCATCATCCAAGGTAAAGTGTTCGGGCCAGTTCTGCGTCCGGGGGTTGAACAGGAAACTAAAAGCGCTAGTCTGGGGATCGAAAGAACCGAAGTCTGTCCCTTTATATCGGTTGCACCGCCAGCAAGCGAAGGCGAGATTATCCGCATCAGTTGTACCTCCGTGCTTTAGAGCAATTATATGGTCAACTTCGTGAGGGAAGAAACTCAAAGAAATTCCCAGCAGACAATACTCGCAGCAGTAGGAAGCGCGTTCTTCAATATATCGGCGAAGGGTGGCAGAAATATAAGTCACAAATCAAGATTGGCGGGTGAGATAAGGTAGGTTGCCCATTTTGAGCATAATTACTAGATGTTCAATCCGCTCGTATTCATCTAGTTCTGCTTGTTCTGCGGAAGTGAGTTCACCGGCTTTGCTGCGTACTACCAATATCCGCAGGCGTTCTTGCATTTCAGGAGTGGGGCGGAAGGCTGCGATTTCTTCCGCTGTGGGCGCGCTGGCAAGAAAGTTTAAAATATAGCGGTAGGTGCGGGATGGCAACACTGGGTGCTCGACGCACAGGCGCAGAATTTCTGGCAGTTCTTCGCCCAGGAGTGCGAGTTGCTCACAGAGGTCGTCGGGGACTTCAATGGTGATGGTTGTCACTGTTATAAACCCTCAAAGTACAGGAGCTATTACTTATTCTAGGGCTTTTAGGACGAAGGGCGATCGCGCTTTTGGTTGTAAGGGCGATCGCACTTTTGACCAACCGCACATGAACCGGGATGGATGAAGAGCGATTTATCTGTATTAGGACTTACGCATGGGGCCCAGAAACCGGGTTTTTGCTGAGAAGACGCGTTGCAGCCCGCAGATTCGGTAAAAAACCCGGTTTCTTTAGTCGGAGTGCGTAAGTCCTGTATTACTTATTCTAGGGCTTTAGTGCATTACTGACATCCCCGAATATTCCTTCTAATTCCTGACCATTCATTAGCTAAATTAGATTGACTACTAGAGATTTTACTGCCCAACATTTGAGGATTTCTTTCATAGAAAATCAGGTCGGCTTTATAGTCACATATTTTTACTTTGTCGTTGGTGTTTGAAGGTGTACCATAGTTAGATATGTTGGCTAGTTGTTGAATAGACATCATGCCATTATAGGTGCGACCACCAATTACCCATGTAGGAAAACTATAAACCCCAGCTTTATCGCACTGCGAATTAAACTCACCATCTCTACCATTGGGGGAGCATTCAATGTATTGAACTTGGCTGAAAACGTCTCCGAATAATTGCGCCTGCTTTCGAGTGTAAGGACACCAAGAAGCACCGTACATTTTAGCACCTGCTTGTTTGAGATGATAGGCTAGAGATGCAGCGGTTTGTGCTGTGGCTGGTTTGACTAGGCTGGTACAATCTATGCCAATTGCACTGATTAGGGCTAGTGCACCTAATATTTTGAATTTTAGTTTAATCATGATTCAATGTCTGTGAGAGGGTTGGGATTTAAGAAAGGTGGTTGTGGGGGAGTCTGGGTATTGGGGGTTGTTTTAGAGGGCGATCGCACTTTTTGTCGTAAGGGCGATCGCACTTTTTGTCGTAATGGCGATCACACTTCGTTAAAACCAAGGCGATCGCACTTTTTAGGAAAGGATCGCCCTTTAGATTTAGCCTAAACGTACTTGAAATAACTCGCATCCAAATTTAGATTTACAGGCGTTCCAAGCGTTGGCCCTACTCCTCCTTGTTGCACTATGGCAATTAGTTCGTCTGTAGGGTCAAACTGTTGATTCCGATTATTATCAAGATATATCCCCCTACCTGCTGGTAAACCATTGGGAGAGTTCCCAAGAATATATTGGCTTTTAGAACCACGAAGCTGTATCGTATCCTGACCACCAATATTTCCAAAATCAACAATTAGAGCGTAGTCACGAATCCCGTTTGTTAAAGGAATACCATCATCATACAAAGTGTTCGTCTTGGTAGTCCCAAGAATAAATAAATCTGCTCCACCACCACCTATTAAAGTATCAATCTGTCCGAAACCCCGCAGCCTATCTTCGTTTTGATTGACGCCAATCAGGGTGTCATTGTCCAAACCGCCATTGAGGTAATCATTGCCATTATCACCTGAAAGAAAGTCATCACCTTGATCCCCAAAAAGAGTATCATTGTCCTTTCCTCCATAGATAGTATCATCTCCTGCCTGACCGTAAAAGTTGTCCTTACCTACGCCACTATAAAGTGAGTTACCTCCGATTAAAGTATCATTTCGGTTACTACCGTAAACGATGTCATCATCATTGCCACCATCCTTATTTTTTACCGTTAAAAACAATGGTTTTGGTAACTCTTCATCATTTTTGGGTTCTGTTTGGGGAAGGTTAAATTGGGGAGTATTAAATGCCAAAATTCCTGCATGGCGATCATCATAAGCTTTTCCTTTGCCTTTGAGATCGGTCAAAATAGGGTTTTGGTTGACTAACTTCTCAATATCTCCCAACTCGTTTTTTTGGATAATCAGATTTTTGAATGCTTCGATAACCCACTGATGCTCTTTCGCATCCAAGCGAGGTTGATCACCAATAACAGGAGTTTGAATTTGATCGTTAAAACTCATTTGGAATGACTCGTCTGCCTGTGCTGCAAAGATTTGATTTCCAGACAAACTATTTTTGCCAACAAAAGCTCTGGAAAAATTAGATACTTCTTTGAAGTTAGGTAGGTAGATTTGTTGAGATCCTGAATCAGGAGATATAAAATCTGCTTCTGGTGTTCTACCATCTACATCATATCCAAATCCGGGCTTTCCCTGCGATAAGGTGCTAATGTTAGCCTGAGATGGTGGATCGAGGGCAAATATTGTATTTACGCCTATTCCTTTACCATTTGGATCTATACCTTTTTTTGTTGCTGTTTGCTCTTCTTGCCATACGCGAGCTATTTCATTACTCAGTAATGAACCGAGGCTATGACCAATTAAATTAAGATTTTTACTGGCATACTCAGCATCAACTCCAAATTCTTCTTTCAGATTCTTTACTACCCACTCAGCAACGGGTCTAATCCACTTAGCAGCCGTGTAATTGCTAAGCCTTAGTAGAGCATCAATATCGGATTCGGTCTTATTCAGCTTACCGCCAGCCGCTGCTTCCTTCCAGTCGAGAAGTAAAACTCGATCGCCTGGATTGGTCTGAGCAACTGCTTTTCCTAAATCCGAAAAATCGCCTGCATAGTTAGGATTGTCGTCAGCACTAACATTCAAACCATGAATAACGATCCATGTTTGCTTTGCCTGAGTTGAGCTTTCTGGAACTAATTTAAGATTGACTTTTCGAGACTTCATTCCCAAATTATCGGGGAAGTATCCGTAGGGTAATTTATCAGATCCTTCACTTAGTGAATCTAGGGCCTTGGTTGTACTATATAATGTATTTTTGTCTACAAAACTATCTATAATGGCTGAAATTAAAATAGCAGCCCCGGCTACGTCGCTCTTCGTTCCAGCGATACCAAGTTTTAGTTTTTGATCGGTTATTGAGTCAACAAAATTAGCCTCGACTTGACCTGTTACAGTTGTTGGTTTTGGAGTTTCAACAGTCGGAGTTGTGGTTCGAGTCGCAGATGGGATAGACCCTGCACCAATAATCGTATAGCCATCACTAAGACCAGTGATATCTCTATCAAAAGTCCCTTCTCCTGTTGCTGAATCAATAACAATCCGCTTATTATCACTTGTGAAACCAACAAGAGTGCTTCCCTCAAAGGACAAGCCAACCACACCATCAAAGCCAATATCACCAATTTTAGTGGATTGACCAGTTAAAGAAACAGAGAGCAAGCTGCCATCTTTTGCAAACAAAAATCGGTTATTGCCTGGATCAAATGCGATGTCGCCAACTGAACCTTCGTCCCAAGGAAAGTCGGCTATTGATGATGCAGTGCCGGTTTGAGGATTAATAGTGTATAATAGAGAGCTAGTAAAGCTATTAGAAGTCTCCTTAGAGCGACTAGCTCCATAAAGTATGTTATTAGGAGAAGGTTCCAGAGCAATCATCTCCACCCCAGAAGCAAAGTTGCCAATCACAGAGGATGAACCTGTTTCAGGATTTATTTTGTACAACTGACTAGGAAGTGGATCTTTCTTAATACCCAAAAGCTTGTTGTCATTAGAGAAAGCTATATCAAAGAATGTTGAGCTACTTTCGGCCTCAACAAAATTTCCTATTTTTACAAATCTTCCTAATGGATCAACTGTTCCGGCTTCTTGTCCATTTTTCGTAACAACTAAAGATGATGCAATCCCCAAGGAGCTAGTTTTGAAGTTATAGTTTCCTATCTCGTTATCAAAGAAGCTAGTAGCTCGAATCGTGTAATTTACACCCGGAATTACGGTGAATTTTAACTGTGAATTATTACCGTTCTTAATTAAGCCATCGTTATAGGTAATCACTTCACCTGTAGAAGCATTTACCAATTGTAGATAACTGTCAAGATCAGTCGAATCGAGGTTAATTTGAACTTGCTGCCAATTGGAAACCCCAGTTAAGGTATAGTCATCGGAGAAGCTACCCAATCTTTTAGGGTTTTTAGCATCAGTGCTACTCAAACTTCCATCAATTGTTTGCCCTAAGCCAATATTCGTCATAATCCCATCTCCTCACAAATATAGTTGCGTCAAAACCAGCAAAGCCCGCCTTGCAAGCCTTCCTAAATGTCTATCAGGGCGTTCATCTACTTTTTATGCAGTTCGCCCTGTTTTTGTAATAAAACTTTACATTGCTCCAACAGCAGATAAGCTGTATCCCCGATCGCCCGCCAGATGCACCGTCAAACGTAGCTGAAAACCAGACACATCATTTCACAATACTCCAGAATCCTGAATCTGCATAGGCTAAACGGCTCACCATTTGGCTCAACATCAAAGGCTCACTTGGCTCATTTGGCTCATTTGGCTCATTTGGCTCACCAAATCATGTAACATTATTTACTAAGGTCGAGTTTCCGTAGAGGAGTAGCAATGGCAGGTTTGCTCAGAGCATCCGAAGAAGGGCTAAAAATCATTGACATGGTAAGACGCAATCTCGGATGGAATAAAACTGAGGATACCTGGTGTGTTGCCGCTTTAGTTTCAACAGCTACCTTAAAACGGTTTTGGGCGAAAATAGGAATTAGACGAGAGAACTTTATCAATATTTGCAAAGCAGTAGAAATAGAAAACTGGGAATACATTGCTGAAGGCTACAAAATCAAGAAAACAGAGCCACTTTTAGCCGCCGCGATCGCAGATATCCCCCAAGACAACCAAACCGATCGCACTTTCCCCCTCCCAGAAAACTTACCCCCCGTCAGAAATTGGGTACAGCGCACAAAAGAACTCGAAATCTTAAAAACTACTATCATTAACTCAGACATCACCGCCATCTCAATAGTCGGATTACCGGGAATCGGAAAAACCACCCTCGTCAGCCAATTAATTCGCCAAATCCACACAGAAACAACCCCCTTCACCTGCGCCGCTTGGCAATCCTTGGAATCTGCAACAGGCAAAGCACCCCCGTGCGATCGCACAATTGACTCGCTGCTATTCACCCTCTCCAACGGCGACATTACCGCAGCCGTCAATGCTCAAAATGACTGTGGCAAAAAAACCGAAAATCTGCTCAAAATCCTCAGAGAAAAACCTTGCTTGCTCGTTTTCGATCGCGCCGACACACTTTTGAAAGCACGAGAGGCAAAAGCGGCTGGTTATTTCGCCGAAGATTGTGCAGAATATGCTTGGTTATTCAAACAGTTATTAGAAACAGAACATCAAAGCAAAATTATATTTACCAGCCGCGAAAGCTTAGCCGAATTGCCGCCAACAGTCACCCGCGAAATCCAGCTAAACGGATTGAATCGAGATAGCGCTGTTGCCCTCTTGCAATCTTTTAATCTGACTGCGAATGCAGAGGAATTAGCCGAAATGGGCGATCGCTATTCAGGACATCCCAAAGCCTTACACCTCGTCGCAGCGTTGATTCGAGATGATACCGAGTTTCAGGGAAATGTCGGGATTTTTCTGCACCAGAGAGACTGGTTGCTGATTCGAGATATTGAAAGAGCGATCGATGAAATGATAGCGCGTCTGGGCGACGGCGAGCAAACTTGTCTCAGCCGAATTTCTGTCTACCAAACCTCAGAATATCCCCTATCTTTTGCAGGAATTAGCGCTCAAATGCCAGAAGTTAGTAAGTATGAACTTAAAGAAAATATTATTCAGGCGCTTAAACGCCGACAATTGCTATATTACGATCGCCACCTCAAATCCTATCAGTTGCATCCGCTAGTCCGAGAAAAGGGCGAGTACCTGCTAAATCAAAACGCTGAAAATCTCCGTACCGCCCACAGCCAAGCCTATAACTATTATATCAGCATTCCCCTCAAACCGGAATCGGAATGGCAAGAAATCGAGGATATTAAGCCGCTAATCAGAGCGCACTATCATGCTTCTCAAGCAGGAGATTTAGATGCCGCAAATGCGATTATTTCTGAAGTTAGTGAGTATTTGCGGCAGTGGAATTGTGCAGAGTTGGTGTGTGGAAATATAGAGTTGCCATTGTTAACGGAAGTAAAAAACATAACTTTGTAGGGGCGGGTTCACCGACAAGAATTGCCCAAAACCCACAATCTCGTAAACCCGCCCCCGCGCCACCATCAATCCCAATCTACCTCTTTCAAAATAACTCTAAAAACCTGGAGGGCGGGTTTATTTAACCTGTCTGCACCGTTAAATCTGTTGGTGAACCAGCCCCTACAGGATGTATGAAAATGGTGCAGACTCTTTTAAGATAATTCAACCACTAGAATAAATCCCTCTTTCTTGCAGTTGGTGCATAAAAAACTCTTCCAAAGTAGGCTTAGCCAAATTCATCCCAATTAGCTGCCCTCCCGTAGCGCTCAGAGTAGAAATAAACTCCTTTGGAGTGCCCTGCAAATGACCGTACCACACATCATCATCAACTTCCATATCCGGTATCCATTTTTGCAGGATATTCAAGTGGCCGCCCCTACCTTCAACCCGGTAAGTTTCAGTATTGCCGAGGAGTTCCTCGATCGCACCAATGCAGATTAACTCACCTCTCGCCAAAATTGCCACTCGATCGCAAATCTTCTCCACATCAGACAATATATGCGAATTAAAAAAAATTGTTTTTCCTTGAGCTTTCAGCGATAAAATTATCTCCCGCATCTGATAGCGTCCCATCGGATCTAAACCCGACATCGGCTCATCTAAAAATACCACATCTGGATTGTTAATCAAAGCTTGAGCCATGCCAATCCGTTGCAGCATTCCCTTAGAATACTGGCGCAACTGTTTTTTAGTTGCTGCCGATTGAGATAGCCCAACTAAGTCTAGCAAATGCGGAATTCGCTGCCGCTGAATTGAGGGGGGAATTTGAAATAATCCCGCCGCAAACTGCAAGAATTCCCAGCCCGTGAGATAATCGTAAAAATAGGGATTTTCTGGCAAATAGCCGACTCGCTGCTTCACAGTGCGATCGCCCAAAGGCCTCCCCAACAGCAGCCCCCTGCCAGAAGTCGGCCGCACTATACCCAGCAAAGTTTTCAGCAGCGTAGTTTTCCCCGCTCCATTTTGCCCTAACAGCCCGAAAGTTTCCCCCTCAAAGACACTCAGAGTGCAACTTTTGAGCGATTCAATCTTTTGGTTCATCCAAAAGCCAGTACGGTAGAACTTGCCCAGATTAAATGTTTCCACTACTCGGGTAGCTCCGGGCATCTCGGTGGGAGTTGGCGCATCTATAAGAGGTTCCATTTTCGTAAGCGAAATAAGTAGCACCTGATTATATTCTATGGCATAAGTTCAGTAATAATTGCTCTTTTTAATGTTAAACTAATATTAGCTGCACTTAAAATTTGCTGAATATGGATCGTTCAAAAATTATTGCTATTATTACTGGGGTGATTTCTATAATTTTAGCAGTTGCCTACCTGCTGCTCGTCACCCTCCTCGACTTCCGAGGCGAAATGCTGCCCGCACCTCAAAGTCAGTTGCCAGTCTCCATGCCAATTCAGCAATTAGGCACGGCCAACCCGACTTTGCGAGCACCGAGGATTTATTCTCAATTGTGACAAAAATAATACAATTCAAACTCCGAAATTCCCCCAGTACATGATGTAGACAAAATTACTGACCAACTAACGATAGGTTGACATTATTTCATAATAATTCTCACCTATATTTTGGCTAAATAAATTCAATTCAGCATAAGTGAGGGCTTTAGATATGAAACCGATAATCCTACTCGCTATCTTAACTCCTTTGTGGTTGACTCCGCCCGCCAAAGCGGAAAATATTACTTGTACCCGACAACGGATTGCAACAAATTACTGCAAAGATTATATTAGTCAAGCTCAGAATATTACTCTCGGACAAGCTTCGGATTTAATTAGCAAGTGGCTGGAGGCAAAGCAGAGAATCTTTGCTCCTCCATTCGATCGCCAATTGCTAGCTAAAATGACTACCGGTATTTTGTATACCGATACAGTCAAAGCGATGGACAATCTGATAAACAGCAATTCTCAGTACCGATACGGTGTCCAAAAAGTTGAATCCGTCGAACGCTTTGCAGCATCTGGAAACAAAGCCACTATTGAAGTCAAAGTCACCGAAGATGCCACAGTGTACCGAAATGACAGAGTCGATAGTAGCAGTTTCAATACTAAGCTAGTTCGCTATACCTTAGAGTATTGGGATGGCATCTGGAAAATTGCCGACTCTCAAATTATCAGTCATTAGTCATGGGTTAGTTGTTATTTGTTACTAATGAGAATTAGTAATTGCTAATGGTGAGTGGAACTAATAACCCAAAACCAATAAATAAACAAATAACAACTAACAACTGACAACTAACTAATAGACATGAATTGCTTTCATCATGTGATATGCAACTAGCAACTGCGTCAAAGCTAGCGGGTAACTTTGCAAAACTTCGCCAGTTGTGCCGATCAGTTTGCCAATTTCCGGGTTGCCTTGGGCGGAGCAAAATCCCCGCAGGTGCGGCAACTCGCTGCACAAAATCATTTCCAGTTCGTTTACTTGGTCGCTGGTAGCATGGGAGTCTACTTCCAAAACGTCAACAGGTTTGCCCATATCCCGATCGAGTCCCAAGCGAATTGCAGGTTTAAAACTCTCGCTGCCTCGACCTAAAATTTCAGTAAAATCAGGGTGAGGAATTGTCGGTCTGAGCACTAAACGGACGCTCAAATTGGATTCATTGTCCGCTTCTGGCGGGTAAAAACTAACTACAACGTCGGCCGATTTGCGCTGAGGACGAATGAAGTCTTCAGAGTCCGGTTCCCGTTTTTTTATTTCTGCAAGCACCTGTTCTTCAGTATAACCGCGCTTCATGATATCGCGCTTAACTTTCCACTGAGTTCGCAACTCTTCTGGGGGAGCAAGATACACTTTTACGTCGTAAGAATCGCGGATTGTTCGGGTTGCGTAACCCAGCAAACCTTCAACTATTACAAATTTGCTGGGCTTGATGTATTCCGGCGCATCGAAGCTACCTGTGGTGTGGTTGTAGATAGGTTTGAGAATTGCTTGTCCGGTGCGCAGCAGGCTAAGGTGCTGCTGCATGATGTCGAGATAATTGCAGTCGGGATGCAATGCTGTGATCCCGATTTCTGCCCGCTGCTTTCTGTCGTAGCGGTGATAGTCGTCAGTGCAAATCACTGTGACATTTTCTGGCCCTAATACTTGGGCAATTCCCCGCGTCAGGGTGGTTTTGCCCGCTGCGCTGTCTCCGACAATACCTAGAATAATTGGTCGATCGCTCATTGTTTTTACCCGGACGCACAATAGCAAATTTTGTTGTGAATCTTAAATATTATCAAAATTGTGTTCGATTCGATCGCTCGCTCGCATGGTTTGACTTGAACCCCCCCGGAGTCTCCCCCATGTGTAAAATTATTGTAATATTTCTTAATATAATGGGGCACCGGAGACTCAGGGAGTATCTGATTAAAAAATCACGCTTATTTCTCAACCGCCCACGATGTCGATCGTACTTTTGAATCCGGCTATTGTCATAATTTCGGGAAAATTACCCCTGCAAAGTGTCCCGGTAGTCTCTTTTGTAGTGCAAATTACAGCAGCGATGGGAATCGTGGGATATTTTTGGTTTCAAAACGGGCCGCAAGCAGTGAATCAACTTGCCAGTCAATCAATCAATGGACGCCCAGGCCGATCAAATTTACCCGCAATATGAAGTTTTAGCCACTGCTTTCGCTGTGCGTGACAAATTAATATAAATTTGAGTTCAGGACGCAATTAGGCTCTCAGAAACCTGCTTTTTTTACTCTTGCTTGCCTGCTGCAACGAAGTGTTTCCGTGAACAAAATCGGTGGCGACGCACCCGTGCGTAATTTTTAAGTTTACACAAATTTTAAGTTTAACTAAGCCCGTCGCAAGCTACTGTCCCTAGCTTCAATCTCAAAAACCACAGCTTTAGTCTCCGCATTGGGATAAATATTGGTAGGGTGGTGGCGGGAGTCAATCGATTTTAGATTTTAGATTTTAGATTTTAGATTGACCCCACGGATTAATGCGGGGGCTTGAGGATTTTCGATTTTAGATTTTGGATTGATTCCACGGATAAGTCCGGGGGCTTGTACCATCAAGAAATTCGCTTGTCAGCGGACCCGATACAATAACTAATGACTAACAACTAATGACTAATGACTAATGACTCATACCAATTTAATGTGAAGTTGCACATATCTCGATCCCCCTAAATCCCCCTTAAGAAGGGGGACTTTGATCGGAATCTTGTCCCCCCCTTATTAAGGGGGGCTAGGGGGGATCGGATTCTATGCAGCCTCATAAAAAATTG
>NZ_JANMZH010000381.1:0-4037 GCF_031383065.1 Microcoleus sp. OTE_8_concoct_300
TCATGCTAGCTCCGGTAATCGGCCCCATAAATGCCGCTTCTAACCCTACAGTTAACCCAATTGCTATCCCGGCAAAGCCGATGTGAGCGCGTCTATCTAATCCCGAACCGAGGATAACAAACATTAAGATAAAGGTCAGAAAAGTTTCTAAAATTAGAGACTGCAACCAGTTACCATTGAGAGGGATAGTTGCACCGAGATTTGCTACTTCACCTAAAGTAATTAGCAGCAGTTGAGAAGCTGCGATTGCACCCGCACACTGCGCTAAAACGTAAGGCAAAACTTTATATTTTGGGAAAAAACCGCTCGCCCAAAACCCTAAAGTTACGGCCGGATTAAAGTGTGCACCGCTGATGTGTCCTAGGGCGTAAATCATCGCAGTTACTACTGCACCAAATACAAAACTGACGCCTAAATGAGTTACGGAACCAGCGCTAGTTTTGTTAACCATCACCGCACCGGTGCCTGCAAAAACCAAAATAAATGTACCTAGAAATTCCGCGATCGCCTCTCGCCTGCAATCTGGCCGAGCACAACCTAACCTCTGAGCTGTTGCATCCATCGCTCTCAACTAATTGGTTCCATCCCATCATATCAAGAAAAGTTGATATGTCAATCATCAAAAAAGCCATATCAGTATTTGAGTAATTAAGAAATGTTGATGGGTTAATCGGCGTCGGAACAGGGGCGCGCCGGCAGGATCTGGCTGAAGCGGCGGTATTCGGCGAGGTACTGTTCGAGGGCGACAAACTGAGCTAAATTGAGGCTGTAGTAAATCCAGCGGCCTTCTTGGTGGCTGCGGACTAAAGCTGCATCCTTCAAGGCTTTGAGGTGAAAAGAGAGTTTAGACTGAGTGACGTTGAGTCGATCGCACAAATCGCACACGCACAACTCCTGTTCCCGCAGCAACTCCAAAATCTGAAGCCGCAAAGGATCGGAAAGTGCGTGAAAGCCAGCAGCAATCAATTTATCTGCAACAGGTGGCGCGATCGGAGAATTTTTAAGCATCAATTATTCTGAAAACATCCACATACAACATCTTAGCGGTTCGATCGCAAAGCCCGCGCCGTAATTCTCAACCCGCTTTCGTCGGGTTTTGTTTGTGTAGTTCTACCTCAAACTCGAATTCCCTTGTGAAGCTGATTCGAGTTTGAGGTAGAAAGCGATTTAAATCGCCGGTGTTTCAAGAACACTGCAAACTCCTTAAACTTTCCTCACCCGACAAGCAAAACACTTGTATGCTTGTTGCTGGCCCGAAAGATTGTCGTAGTATCTGTCATCCACCAACAAATTAGCCGGTTCGTACAAAGGAGTTCCGAGTTCTTCAGACATTTTTTGCATCGATCCGAAAGTGTTGGGAACAAAAATCGTATCCTCCCGAATCCCTTCCCAAATTAACGCAGTTCCCGACACCGAACCTCTGGGACTTTCCACTGCAACTTCATCCCTATTCTTCACCCCCAAATTTTGCGCAACCTTTGGATGAATCTGAATCAAACGAATCCCGTTCATTTGCTTGCCAGTGTAAGTCCACTGCGTTACTCCCGCAAAATGAACCACACTCGGCCTGCCAATAACTCCCATCAGCGGGTATTCTTGGTGAACCTCGCCAGAAGACGCCGCACCCAACGTAACTTTTGGCGTGACAGCTTGCGGATTTACCGGATTTTTCACAAATTCTGCTGCGTACTGAATTGTAGGATTCTGACCGGTTACTTCCGGGTGAGTGTAAAAAATTGGCAGCGCAGAATGTCCGGCAGTTGCTAACAGTTGTTCCAACTCGGGAGTGTAGATTTCCACCTTGCCGCTGGGCGTCAAAAACCGCTTGCCTTTGTATAAAGGATTCAGAGATTCCGCAGCCTGATACCAAGATGGATCGTCTAAATAAAGAGTGCTGACGCCCGGATGGTCTAAACTCGGACAAGGCCAGCGCAAAGGTTCCGCTCGCTTCTCCATGCGATCGACCGTCATGCCCCCCATTCCCGGCGTATTCTCAACAAAAACAGCCCAGAGTTTGCGGTAATCTTTCCATTCCAAAGGAAAGTTATCCGTCCAGTAATTCGGCGGGTTTTTCTTGTCTAATTTAGCAGTAGCATGAGCCAAATCGATCCAGATTTCCCAATCGGGTTTCGACTCTCCGACGGGAGGCACAACTTGCTGCTGCCAGCGAATAGCCCGATCGTCCCGGCGCATATAAACTGTTTCCATTTCAAAGCCGCTGGTAACGGGCAAAATAATATCCGCATAATAGGCGGATTCGTCCATAAACAATCCGGTGTAAACGTAGAAATCTAACTTGCTAAATGCCTGTTGTACCTTAGCGGTATTGGCGCTGGCGAGAATGGGATTCCCCGCAGTCACAATGGCTTTTAACTGATAGGGTTTGCCCGTCAAAATCGCTTCCGCAAAATAATCCGGTCCGACAGGCAAAGCGGCATCTTTTTTAGGAGGATTGCCATTAATTGGCGGCAAATTTAAACCGCCGGGCCAGGTATTGTGCATGAAATTGCAGCCACCGCCACCGACACCGGTGTTGCCTGTAATTGCTGCTAGAAAGGCCAGCAACCTGTAGGTATCGAAGGCATTTAATTGGTGAGAAATTCCGGCATTGCAGAAAATTGCCGCAGGTTTGGCTGCGGCGTATTCTTCAGCAATTTGTTTGATTCTGGCGGCGGGAACTCCGGTAACATTTGCCGCCCAGTCCGGCGTATATTTTTTGTCGTTTAAGTGTTTTTTCAACTCGTCGAAACCGAGCACCCATTTTTCGACAAACGCGCGATCGTACAAATTTCGATCGATAATATGTTGCAGCATTGCCAACACCAAAGCCATATCTGTATGCGGTTTCGGTGCAACCCAATCATCAGCTTGCGCGCCCGTAGGCGTCAATCTAGGGTCGATAACAACTAATTTAGCTGCTGTTTGAAGGCGATTTCTCAGCAAATAAGCAAAAGTAACCGGATGAGTTTCTGCCTGATTTGTTCCTAAAAACAGCAGGTATTTTGTCGAACCCAAATCCTCTTTTCCTGTTGCCCCGTCAAGGCCGTAACCGTTAGTAAAGTTTCCCAAACCCAGCGTTTGCGCTAAAGCATTGCCGCCCGCATCGTTGCAGACAGGGCCGACATCTGTATCGTTGGGACTGCCCAGCAGCGTAAAATACCGCCCGATTAAACTACCGATTCCCCGCGGCATTCTGCCGGAAGTTTTACTAGCAATGCTGCGCGCTTGTTTCGCATCGCGGAGGGCTAAGAATTTTTTGGCAATAGTTTCTAAAGCTTCATCCCAGGAAATCGGTGCAAATTTAGAATTGGCATCTCCTTTGTTTCCTGAGATTCGCTTCATCGGTTTTGTCAAGCGGAAGCGGTTGTAAACCAACTGCGCCATCATCGGTCCTTTGACGCACAAACCTCCCGCTTGCACGGGGTCGTCCGGTTCTCCTAAAACCTCAATAATTCGCCCGTTTTTGACGTGAACTTTCAGGCGGCAAAGCGAGTTGCAAAACTGACAGGCGCTGTCGGCAATTTTGTCGGGACTCAACGCTGCCGATTGTTTGGTAAAGTCGTTTGCTATTGGTTGGGAAGTATCGTTTTCTGGTTTGGGAAGTGTTTCCGATCGATTCGATTCGTCCGGTAAATTTTCTGTTTCCGGTGTACCGGATGTTCTGGATTGAGTTGATGTTTCCGGCTGGTTTCCTTGACCAGTGAGAGCTAAGTTAGCGGCGCCGGCTGCCGCAGCACCGAGGGCGGTTTTTTTCAAAAATTCCCGGCGCGATTTCTTGTTTTTACCGTTAGATTTCATTAGGTTATCCTTTGATAGAGGCAAGGATTGCTGCGAGCCGAAAACAGAAAGACACGACACGCATTTGAACGCGGATACACGCAAGAGTTTAACAGTTCACTTCGGACTTTGTACCCGCGCCGGCACATCTGTCAGTCCCGCCTTCTGCATCAGCGAAATCACCCCTATAGATAGAATTCCCCCAATAATTGCCCCAACAACTACCAGGATGAGAAAGACCTTTTGCAGAGTCTTTTTAG
>NZ_JANMZH010000384.1:0-2409 GCF_031383065.1 Microcoleus sp. OTE_8_concoct_300
TCATGCTAGCTCCGGTAATCGGCCCCATAAATGCCGCTTCTAACCCTACAGTTAACCCAATTGCTATCCCGGCAAAGCCGATGTGAGCGCGTCTATCTAATCCCGAACCGAGGATAACAAACATTAAGATAAAGGTCAGAACAGTTTCTAAAATTAGAGACTGCAACCAGTTACCATTGAGAGGGATAGTTGCACCGAGATTTGCCACTTTTCCTAAAGTAATTAGCAGCAGTGTGGAAGCTGCTATCGCGCCCGCACACTGCGCTAGAATATAAGGCAAAACACGTTTGCTTGCAAAAAAGCCGCTAGCCCAGAAAGCTAACGTTACAGCAGGATTCAGGTGGGCGCTGCTAATATGACCAGTAGCATAAATCATCGCGGCTACAACAGCTCCAAAGACAAAACTGATGCCTAAATGAGTAATAGCACCCTGACTAATTTGGTTAACCATCACCGCGCCCGTGCCTGCAAAAACTAGAATAAATGTACCGAGGAATTCTGCGATCGCCTCTCTCCTCCACTCGGCAGCAACTAAGCCAATCGCGGTCTTATAAAGTGACTTAAACATTGAGTCTATCGATAACTTTAGCTTTGTTGTTGGATTATAGTTGCAATGCAGATTAACAGGTAACAAGCTACCACTGTCGATAGGTTCCCACTGATACCTAAAAAGTTGCCTGCTGTCGCAATAACTCCCCAATTGTCGAGTCAAGCTGAGCTTTGCCACCAAAAACTGTCCCCACCTTGCCATTGTAGAAGTGCTGATAAATTAGTTGATAGCCTTCTTTTGGTAAAGGAATATAACCCACAGAACTAACTAAGGTCGGAGCTTTCTTCATGTAGAATTCTACAAAGTTGCGTAGTTCTACTTTATTTTGAGCCGAGTTGTAGTTGACATAGATAAATAGAGGTCGTGCCAGGGGCTGATACTGAGCTTTTTCTACAGTTTCGCGCGAGGGCAACACTGCTCCTTTGCCTCTGTCAATACCTACAGCTTTCAATTTACTTTGGTTGTCTTCGTAATAGGAGAATCCAAAGTAACCCAAAGCATTTTCGTCTTTAATAACCCCTTGCACTAAAACTGTATCGTCTTCACTAGCTGTATAGTCGGTGCGACTGGCTTTAGCAGTACCTACTGTTGCCTCTGTGAAGTAGTCAAATGTACCGGAATCTTTGCCTGCACCGTAAAGGGTGAGAGGTCGATTCGGCCAATTGGGTCGAATCTGATTCCAGCGAGTAATTTTTCCTTGGGCGACGGGTTCCCAAATCTTTTTCAATTCCTCTACAGTAATGTCTTTTGCCCAATCGTTTTTGGAATTGACTACTACTGTGAGAGCGTCAAATGCGACAGGTAATTCGTAGTAGCGGATACCAGCTTTGTTGCAGGCTTCCATTTCCTCTGGGCGGATGGGTCGCGAGGCGTTACTGATGTCAGTTTCGCCAGCACAAAACTTTTTAAACCCGCCACCAGTGCCGGAGAATTCAACAGTAATTGATGCTTTTTTGGGATGCGTATTTTGATATTCCTTGGCTATCGCATCCGTAATTGGATAAACAGTGCTGGAACCGTCAATTTTAATGTTTTGCGATTCTTGCGACTGGACTTGAGCGCAGGAGTTGAGGAACCCGATCGCACCTATGGTCAGAGCAATTATACTTAGTGCGAAAACCTTGGGCTTTTCTGCTGGGTTCATTGACCTTACCCAATGCCATAACTAAGGGTACTGTTGAATCATATCAAGAAATTTTGATATGTCAAGTATGAGGGAAGACAAACAGGCAATAAACACATTAAGAAATGTTGATGGGTTAATCTGCGTCAGAACAAGGGCGCGCCGGCAGCATCTGGCTGAAGCGGCGGTACTCGGCGAGGTATTGTTCCAGGGCGACAAACTGAGCTAAATTGAGGCTGTAGTAGATCCAGCGGCCTTCTTGGCGGCTGCGAACTAAATCGGCTTCTTTTAGGGTTTTGAGGTGGAAAGAGAGTTTAGGCTGAGGGACTCTCAGCCGATCGCACAATTCGCAAACGCACAACTCCTGTTCTCGCAACAACTCCAAAATCTGAATCCGCAGGGGGTCAGAAAGAGCGTGAAAGCCTGAGGAGACAAGTTTTTCCGAAATCTGTCGCTGTGAAATGCGATCGGGCGCAGCCGTAGAATTTTTAAGCATCAATTATTTTGAAAACATCCATACAAAACATCATAGTTTCTCAACATTCATCCCAGAAAATCAGTCCATTCAGCATCGACAGATCCTTCGGACTTGATTACTTCGGACTTTGTACCCGCGCCGGCACATCTGTCAGTCCCGCCTTCTGCATCAGCGAAATCACCCCTATAGATAGAATTCCCCCAATAATTGCCCCAACAACTACCAGGATGAGAAAGACCTTTTGCAGAGTCTTTTTAG
>NZ_JANMZH010000435.1:0-1517 GCF_031383065.1 Microcoleus sp. OTE_8_concoct_300
GGGAGCATAACACTTATGCGATGAGTACAAATACTCAGACATACCCTACCCCTCATTAGTCCATAATTAAATATGTTTACCACTATCGCAAAATTATGAATCCAGAGAAACAAAGAAAGCTGCAAGAATATACCAGAGCAATTGCTGAGATTTTATATACAGAAGCTGAATCTGAACAACAGTTGACGCTCGAAAGTATAGAAAAAACTATTCAGACACAGCTTCAGCAATATGTCAGTCCCGAAATTGCCGCTTTTTTTTTAAGCAATCAACAGGAACAACTTCCGGCAGAACCAGAAAACTTACCAGTACATTAGGGATACTAAAAATCAGTGAAAAACAAGCTAAAATACTCGGAGTTAAGCCCTGCACAAGAATCAGTCCACATTTGGAACAATGTTGTCTGAGATTGAGTGCCAATATGTCATACGAGCAAACGGCATTAGATTTAGAATACATCACTGGTGTCCAAACCAATGCCATGTCGCAGCAGAGATTAGTCCATCGGCAAGAGTTTCAGTTGCCGATAGTCACAGAACTAATTGAAGAATTATCTGTAGATGGAGGAAAAATTAGATTAAGAACTGCACTCTTGTCTAGAATGTATCTACAAAGACTATAAAGCAATTCACACCAACATCGGATTGCTCGCAGGTTATCAAGATAATATTGGGCTGATTGATTGGGTGAACAGTCAACCCATTGCTAAGATTGTTACCTGTCTGGGAGATGGACATGATGGAATTTGGAATATTATTGGGTTAGTTGCCCCCAATGGACAACGCCGAGAAATCCTTGACTGGTATCATCTGATCGAAAATCTGAATAAGGTTGGCGGTTCACAACGCAGAATCAATGAGGCCGAAGCTTATTTATGGATGGGACAGGTGGAGAAAGCGAAACAACTTTTTGCAAATCTGACAAAAAAAGCCGCACAGAATTTCTGCGTATATCTCAATAAACACGCCTGCACGCATCGTTAATTACCACTATTATCAGTCAAATAAGATTTGTTCAATTGGTTCGGGTGCCGTGGAATCAGCAATCAAACAGATTGGTCGTCGCATAAAAATTTCTGGTGCACAATGGAATGAGCAAAATGTCCCGCAAGTCTTGGCTCATCGAGTAGCTTACTTAAATGGAATGATTGGTGTCAATCTCAAAGCAGCAGCTTAAATTATCATCAGTATTTATACTGATTGCATAACTGTTATGCTCCCGCGGAGTCGTAGGTCATGCCTTGATCAAGAAACCGATACATACCGTCGTAGACATACCAGATCCATTGTTCGCAAAGCGCATTCATCTCCATCAATGTGGAAACATCGCAAACGGATAATCAATCCACAATGCTCATATTCATCTGATATTGGTGGATCTATAGCACGTCTAAATGAGTTGTACAATTTAAGCAAGGGTGATAGACTGAAAGTAAAAGTCACATTCTTAGAGGTAAAGAGATGTCAAGTGATGAAAACCAGGAACTAAAAGAAAAGCTGGCTGAGTTAGAAGAGTTT
>NZ_JANMZH010000451.1:0-2662 GCF_031383065.1 Microcoleus sp. OTE_8_concoct_300
CTTTTTCCATCCTTGAACTGCTTGCTCGGGGCTACGAAGCCTCGACTAAAGAGTCGCTGGCTTATAGCTTGCTTAACTTGTTGACTGCGGTTTTATTTGCCGTCATACTTCCTACTAGGGTAGAACAATCAGCTAAATATATAGCAATTATTGCAGGAGTCATAAATTTTTTACCCCACCCCAACCCTCCCCTTGCTAAGGGGAGGGAGTAAGAAATGAGTCATAAATTTTTTACCCCACCCCAACCCTCCCCGAAGCCGCGGTTCGGGAGTAAGAAATTCACAAATGATGCGAGGATTGCTATAGTTGGTTGCGAATGATATTTTAGAGGTTTTTTTATACTGTTTAGTTGTTTATAAACACTTTGGCTCTGCTAATATCACAATTATTTATTAAATTCTTTTTCTTAATCATATCTTTATTATTCCGCCAAATCTCGACAGTGGGGGAGTTCTGAATTATCTAGGGGCGGGGAAAGATTAAAGTTTTTTTAAGTTTGACAAAATAAAGGAAATGTTTTGTAATATAAAAAAGAAAGTTGAAAATTTTCTAAAGACAAACTAAGTGCATAAAAGAGTCGCTAAGGTAGTAAAAATGACGGTTTGTCAGAGGAAAAGAGTGTTAAGCTCGGCTAAGCTCAGCCAAAGCAAAACCTCAATATTTAATTAAGTTCGAGCGATAACAAAGGCTAAGGTAAATTTCATGGCAAACTCAGTTTTAAATCAGCCAAACGCAGCAGCAGGAGTGCAGTGGCAGCCACAAGATATTATCCGCGGCCTAGTGTGGAAAATTGCGATCGCAACTTGGCTGTTAATGGCTGTAGGCAGCGCCACGCGGGTGATGAATGCGGGGCTCGCTTGCCCGGATTGGCCGCTGTGCTACGGTCAATTAATACCCGCAGCGCAAATGAATTTGCAGGTATTTTTGGAATGGTTTCACCGTTTGGATGCCGCAGCGATCGGCTTAAGTGCGATCGGCCTTTTAGGACTATCTTTGTTTTACCGCAGCCGCCTCCCAAAATGGCTCCCGATTGCCAGCGCTGGGGCAGTATTTTTAATCGTTTTTCAAGGCGTATTGGGCGGCTTGACAGTCACACAACTGCTGAGATTTGACATCGTTACCGCTCACTTGGGAACAGCTTTACTGTTTTTTTGCGCGCTGCTAGTCATCGGTTTCATGCTAACACCCTACGAAGCTACAGGCAATACGGGTAAATTAGCTTGGGTAAGTTCGATCGCAGCATTGTTAGTTTACCTGCAAAGTTTGCTAGGAGCATTAGTCGGCTCTCGATGGGCGCTGCACCAATGTTTTGGTTCCTCAGAATTGTGCTCGGTAATGAACAGCCACATCATAGGCGTAGTACCAGCTACCGCAGCCACTTTAGCAGTAGCAATCATAGCTTGGCGGCAGCCCGCACTAAGTGCAAACTTGCGAAAACTAGGGAATTGGGCTAGTGTTTGCCTGATTGCTCAATTAGTTCTGGGATTAGCAACTTTCCGGCTGCACCTTCAGGTAGAACCGCTGACTGTCGCCCACCAAGCAGTCGGTGCTGCTTTGCTGGGAACCTTGGTAGCGTTTAGTGTTTTAGCTTGGCGCGATCGGGTTTTATCAGCTTGAGAGTAATATCATTTCCGGTAGCATCGTTATTATAGTCCAATGTCTTGTAGGGGCGGGTTTATTAATCCTTTTAGCTACGGCAGATATCTCTCGTAAAACCCGCCCCTACGAACCAATGACAACTAACTGACAACTAACTGACAACTAACAACTAATAACCGATGCAAGAAGTTCTTACAAACAATAGCCCCCGCCTCCACGAAAACTTTTCGCAAGTGGCAAAAAGTTACTATCAATTAACAAAACCGAGAATTATTTTACTGCTGCTAATCACCACCTCAGCGGGAATGTGGATGGCCGCCAAAGGAGAAGTCGATCCGCTATTGCTGGTATCAACTATCACCGGAGGCGCTTTAGCTTCGGCGTCGGCGAATACGATCAATTGCGTCTACGACAGCGACATCGATTATATTATGGAGCGCACCCGCTGGCGGCCGATTCCTTCCGGGCGTGTCAAGAAACGGGATGCTTTGATATTTGCGATCGCCCTAGCTACAATATCCTTTACATTGCTGACAGTTGTTGCCAACTTATTAGCGGCATTGCTAGCAATGTCAGGCATCGTTTTCTATGTCCTAATTTACACCCACTGGCTGAAGCGTCACAGCGTGCAAAACATCGTTATCGGCGGTGCAGCAGGGGCAATTCCCCCGCTAGTTGGGTGGGCTGCGGTGACGGGAGATTTGAGTTGGGGTGCGTGGCTGCTGTTTGGGATTATATTCCTGTGGACACCGCCGCATTTTTGGGCATTAGCAATGATGATTCGCGATGAATACAAGGAAGTAGGCGTCCCGATGTTGCCGGTAATTGAGGGCGACGAAGAGACAGCCCGCCAAATTTGGATTTACACGCTATTGATGATTCTTGCAACTTTGCTGCTAGTTTATCCCCTGAATTTAGCGGGCGCGGTGTATGCGGGGACAGCTATTTTCCTGGGTGCTATTTTTGCCCAAAAAGCTTGGTTGCTGTTGCAGACTCCAGAGGATAAGATTGTTGCGCGATCGCTCTTTAAATACTCTATTCTGTACCTGATGCTATTGTGCGC
>NZ_JANMZH010000520.1:0-24444 GCF_031383065.1 Microcoleus sp. OTE_8_concoct_300
TTTTTTTTTCGACCCCACTAATTTACACATCTTAAAAAAATAATTCGGCCGGGCTCTGCGCCCAACCCCACACTAAAAAATAACACTGGGGGTTTGGGCCGAAGACCCCGTCCCATCACTTGAGGAAAAGGATTTTTGCAAGAGGTCTATTGCTCCTGCAGAGAAAAAAGGACTAAAGTCCTGACTGCGAATCTTATGATATTTATATAGCCAGACATGATTAAGGAGCGGGAAAATATGACCGTTACAACCATTAACCCCTCACCGGAAAAAACTACACAACGGGTAGTATTATCTAATATCAGTTGGCAGACTTACGAAAGCTTATTAGCAGAAGCGGGAGACAAGAGATCCTCGCGATTTTCATATTCTCAAGGAGTCTTAGAAATTATCATGCCATCAGACTTGCATGAAACTGTTAATTGTTTGTTGAAACAGTTTGTGACTACTTTAAGTGACGAATTAAAATTGAAACGTAAGGGATTTGGTTCGACGACTCTCAACCGTGAAGATTTAAAACAAGGTGCAGAACCAGATTCCTGTTTTTATATCCAAAATGTCGATCGTATTCGCGGCAGAAAAATTAACTTGTCAATCGACCCGCCACCAGATTTAATTATTGAAGTCGATCTCACCAGTCCATCTACTAATCGCTTTAGTATCTACAAAAACTTAGGAGTTCCAGAAATTTGGAGATATCTCGGAGAGACTGTACAATTTTTTCAACTTCAGAACGGAGAATATGCAAGCTGTGAATACAGTGGCGCTTTTCCGATTGTTTCTTCAGAAATAATCAATCAATTTTTGCAGATGGCCGAGACGGAAGATGATACGACTATAATTGACGCTTTGCGAGTATGGGTCAGGCAGCAGTTGCGATCGCCCGACAACGATCAATAATATTTAACTTAATTTAACTAATTTTAATTGAGGAATCTGCTAAATGTTAGACACAAGCGTTGTTTTACAGGAAGTTGAACTTTTTTTGATGCAGCAAGGTAAGGTGTATGAAGCACTCCAAAACATTACTCAAAGCTTGTCGAGAGCAGGCATTGACTATGCAGTAATTGGTGGCATGGCCCTTGTGATTCACGGCTATATCAGAACTACTCAATACGTAGATTTGTTACTGACACCACAAGGGTTGGACTCCTTTCGATCGATTTTGCTCGGTCGTGGATTTGTGCCTGCCTTTGCTGGTGCTACCAAAATGTTTAAGGATGTGAAGACAGGAGTATCTGTTAAGATTATCACAACCGGACAGTTCCCAGGAGATGGGAGACCTAAATCAGTTAGTTTCCCTAACCCGGCAGCCGTAGCTGTTGAAAAAGACGGCATTAAAGTCGTTCGATTGGTTACACTGATTGAACTGAAGTTGTCATCAGGTTTGAGCGGTCGCGGTCGATTGAAAGATTTGGCGGATGTACAAGAATTGATTAAAGCTCTGAGTTTGCCTGCGGAATTAGTACAGGAGTTCGATCGCTCTGTGCGAGAAGAATATTCCCGACTGTGGATCGATGTTCAGCCTGATGGTTGAGATTAATTGAGTTTCTATTGATATCGTTTCCGGTTGCATCGGAATGATTTAACCACAGAGGGCGCAGAGAACGCAGAGGGAGAGAATACAGAGATGAATAATTCCGATGCTACCGGATTTGATATGATTGGACGATCGACTTCAAGCAGCGCTCAAAGGTGTTGGATAATAAACGGTCGGGCTATCTGATATGTCAAAACCAGGACGATGGGCACGAGAATCGGAATAGCAACTAGCAATCCCCATTTGCCAAACTTAAGTTTTTGACCGTCCGATTTGAACAGGAAAATCACAGCGGCAATTCCCATGAGTACCCAGAGGCCACCGAAGCCCATGAAGACTGTATAGCCTACATCTTGCATTTTTTTTGACCTTTAATAGTAGTCCATATTTAAGGTTAGTTGCAGTCTGTTTCTGCTGACATCTTCTGATAGGTTGATCGAACTTATTAAATATTACTCATTTCGAGTTTGGTTGGCAGCGGCCTTGACTTTCGCACTCGATCCGCTGAGTTCGATCGCTCATAATTGTTGCTAAATCCGGCCTTCCTGTCAGCTTCAGCCGCCAGTGGGCCCAAATTCCGTACAGCCAATTGGCGATCGCCCCGATCGCTGGTAACTTAGTCACAGCATAAACCCAGCCCATACCTAAAATCTCGTAGGTGCGGCGAAAAACCTCTACATTTTTAACCGTCGTACCGTCGGGTAACACCGCGTGAATCCGCCCCATTGCCATTTCGTAGTCGATTCCGCCGTGGGCCTCCGGGTTGTAGCTATCATCCGCGATATCCACAAACGACACTAAACCTCGCCCCGCGTCGCGTTTTTTTAAGAAATTAACCTCCCGCACGCACAGAGGACATTCACCGTCGTACAGCAACTCAATCTGCCAAGCAGCCGCAACAGACTCGGGTGAGGGCGCAACAGATTCGGAAAACTCGGTTTTAGCAGCAGGCATAGGGAAATATATTTTAATGTCGTCGATCGCACACAAACATTTTACAAGGATAAATAGTTATCAGGTGCGCCTTGGGTACTCCTAAAGCAGTTATTTGTGCTGTGAAAAATAGTCCCAAAGGTGAATCCAGTCTTGGCCGCCCGCAATGCTAAAATCATCAAGGTGCCTTCTACTGCCTTGCCGGAGACTTTCGCCCGATCGCTCGTTAGCTTTCAGGATCCTAAGGAAAGCCCTCGAACAGGATCGTCTATTATCAACCAATTCGAGGCAAAGCACCTGCCAAGCACAACTATTAAGTCGGCAACAAAATATAATAAAATTTGAAGTCTTAAACACTCAGCTATTCGCCCAACCAGCAAATTGCACCCAATCTCAAAGCAAAAATCTACATGAATGTCAGAGTCCGTCTAGCCCCCAGTCCCACCGGAAACCTACACATCGGTACCGCCAGAACCGCCGTATTCAACTGGCTGTTTGCCCGCAACCAAGGCGGCAAATTCATTCTGCGGGTAGAAGACACAGATGTAGAACGTTCTAAAAGCGAATACACCGATAACATCCTCGAAGGACTCACCTGGCTGGGTATGAACTGGGACGAAGGCCCGAGTTTTCAGTCGCAGCGTCTGGAAATATACCGCCAATCAGTCCAAACCCTGCTAGACAAAGGACTTGCCTACCGCTGCTACACCACGTCGGAAGAACTAGACAAGCTGCGGGAAGCACAAAAAGCCAACAAACAGGCCCCCCGCTACGACAACCGCCACCGCAACCTCACTCCCGAACAGCGAGAAGCTTTTGAAGCCGAAGGGCGGCAAGCTGTAATTCGGTTTATCATCGAGGACGATCGCACCATCTCTTGGAACGACACGGTACGCGGCACCGTAACTTGGAAAGGTAGCGACCTCGGCGGCGATATGGTAATTGCCCGTGCATCCAGCGGCGGCGTCATCGGCCAACCCCTCTACAACCTCGCAGTAGTTGTCGATGACATCGACATGGGCATCACCCACGTCATCCGTGGCGAAGATCACATCGGCAATACTCCGAAACAAGTATTGCTCTACGAAGCTTTGGGCGCGACAATCCCAGAATTTGCCCACACGCCACTGATTTTAAACTCGCAAGGGCAAAAGCTTTCTAAACGCGACGGCGTAACCTCGATTTCTGACTTCAAAGATATGGGTTACCTCCCCGAAGCTCTAGTTAATTACATGACTTTGCTGGGCTGGACTCCCCCGGACTCAACGCAAGAAATATTTACACTGTCGGAAGCTGCAGCAGTATTTACATTCGATCGAGTCAACAAGGCCGGTGCAAAATTTGATTGGGATAAACTCAATTGGCTTAACAGTCAATATCTGCACAAAATGCCAGTGCCGCAATTGACAGATTTGCTGATACCTTATTGGTGGCAGAAAGGCGGTTATGAGTTTGACTCGGAGGCAGACCGCCCTTGGCTCGAACAAATAGCTACTTTAATCGGCCCGAGTCTCGTTCGCTTAACCGATGCTGTGGATATGTGCAAGTTGTTCTTCTCCACCACGGTGGAATATGAAGAAGAAGCACTCGCACAGTTGCAGCAACCAGGGGCTGCACAGGCTTTACAAGCAGTTGTAGAAGCGATGGAAACTCATTCCTCCCTGACATCAGCGGAAGCTCAGAAAATCACTAAAAAGCTCAGTAAAGAGAAAAATCTTAACAAAGGGCTAATTATGCGATCGCTCAGAGCCGCTCTGACAGGTGCAATGCACGGCCCCGACCTGATAGAATCTTGGGTAATCCTTCACCAGCGGGGGACGGCTAAAACCCGCTTGCTTGATGCCATTAGCAACTTGAATTTGCCTGCTGTTGGTGTCGCGGCCGAAACTCCTACCCCAGAACAACCAAACGCAGAAATAGTCGGCGAAACTTCTGCTAAAGAACAGCCAGCCGTCCAAACACCGACTGTTGAAACAGCCGCGCCCGAGGTGACAGCAGTCGAAAAATCGCCTGTGGAAACAGTCGATATATCGGCTACAGAAACAGTCGGAACCGAGGTTTCAGCAGTAGAAAAATCACCTGTGGAAACACCCGGAACCGAGGTTTCAGCAGTCGATATTTCGGCAGTTGAAACAGCCGCAGCAGCAGTTGAAATACCTGCAGCCAACCAGCAAAAAACTATTGCGAGTGGAGAAATGACTTCATCAAACGAACCAGAAACAACCGTTATTATCACCGAAATTCCTGCCGGAAATGAAACAGACAGTTCAAGCGGTACCACACAAGTCATAATTACCGACGAACCGCCAAGTCAGACCCAGCAGATCAAAGAACAAATTATCTCAATTTTGTCGGAGTTTCCCGCTTACATCGGCAGCTTTTACGAGCAGTACAAAAGTCCCCTGACTGTTGTCGGTGTAATTGTAGCCTCGATTATCTCTTTGAAAGTGCTTTTGGGGGTAATAGACGAACTCAACGACATCCCCCTGCTAGCACCCACATTCGAGCTAATTGGTATCGGATACACCGTGTGGTTTGTCTACCGCTATTTGCTGCGATCGTCCAATCGGCAACAATTAGGTCAAGAAATTCAAGCTTTGAAAGAACAGGTTTTCGGCAAAAAGTCCTAAACTTTTGCTGGTAATTTGTTGAATTTGTGCCCGACACTGACAATTTTAAATAAGTTGTCAGTGTCGGTTTTTTTTGTAGGAATGGGCGATTATTTTGGCAATGGGCGATTGAAATCGCTGAGTTTAGGGGAACACAAAGGAAGTCTGCCTAGGCGGACTAATAGACCTCTTGCAAAAATAAATAGGACGGGCAAGAGGCCCATCCCACAAAAAAAAATAACTCTTGTGGGATGGGCATCTTGCCCGTCCCATCAATTGATGAAAAGGATTTTTGCAAGAGGTCTAATGGTTAATGGCTAATTCTTTGGTCGAGTGCGCCACCAGACGATCGCAGCAGATCCAAGGGCGATCGCGCAACTCAAAACAAAGGAAAATACAAACGGATGCCACAGGATTAAGGGTGCGGGGACGTGGTTTTGTTGCAGCGTCTCGAAGAGTTTGTCTGTGCCGCTTGATGCTGCAATTCCTCCCGCTGCTAAACCGACACCGATCGCCTGTATTGTGCTTTCTAGGCGATCGTCTCGGTTTTTCTGTGCTAATTCGCTGCTCGCTTGTTCTATTTCTACTATCCCTCGGATTGAGGCGATCGCTTGTTCGATTAAGCCTGTTCCGTGTCGGAAATAGCCTAAGTCGCCTGCTATTTGCGATCGCATAGATGGAGCAGTTTTTCTACGGAAGTTATTTAATATTGATAGTTCTTCCTCATCGTTTTCTACTTTAGCAGAGATTTGATCTAATTTCTCAGCGTAATTGTTAAGATTTATCGCAATTGTATTGCCGTAATCTTCTAATTTTGTCAGCCCTTGAGTGTAAGTCAGTGCTGTTTTCAGTAGCTTTTTCAACTCGTCCTTAAATTCCTGTAAATTGTCGGTAGTCAAGGCGCTGTCTAGTTCATCTATTCGCTGCTGCAACCAATTAACATTATCCACCACTTGTCGGTAAAAATCAAACAGTATGCGGTGAATTTGCCTGCTGTTGTGAAAGGCTTTAATAATTTTAGTGCGGTAGTAAAACAAGTCTACTATTTCCCGCTGGTAAGTACCAAGCTTATCTTCGGATGCTTCGCTGTTGGGAAACCAGACAAGCAAGTGCCGATAATTAGCAGTTTGCTTGATTAAACCGTACTCAAAAATCGGACTCCCAAATAACTCACCGACGCGGTTAAAAGGAGGGCGATATTTTTCGGGAAGTAAAGCGTTACAGCATTTGTCAGCTAGAGATTGGAGGGATTCGAGACTTGGTGGTTGTGGTTGCGGGGGTAATTTAGCGGTAATTAGAATTGTTTCACCTAGAAACTCTTCCCCGGTAACGATTCCTAATAAATTTTCTGGGTTAAATGTACTCAGCCATTGCGGGGAAACTTCCTCTACAAAACTATCAGGGAAACCCACATTCAACCACAGGGCATAGGTGTCTTCTCTTTTGATGGGTACAGCAAACCCGCTGACATCTAATTGAGTTTCATTGTAGCTGACTTGAGAATTAAAATCCAAGCTGATGTCTGGCAACAAATCAACCGATAAATTAGATGGTTCTTCGGGAAATTTGAGAAGGGGTTTGAGTTTTTGGGATGTAAAGCTTTCCAAAAAATCATCGCCCCAATTCCAGAGGGGATTATCTCTGCCGCTAGCGTCGCCGATTAGGTGAAAGGCAAAAGCGTAGACATTAGGATTTAAAACTTTTTCAATTTCATTCATTAATTTTCAGGCTTCTCAGATTTTATCCGCTTTTCTAAAGATTCTAGCAGCCGTGGAAATAGGCGGGGAAACTGATTTTCTGAAATATTTTCGTCTCCTTGCGGTTGACTGGGTTTAGGGATAACTTTGCCCCTGGTGGCGACGGCTTCCAATGCTTTGGTAATTTCGGGATAGTCGATACACCAATTGCTGAGTATTTTAGAAATTGCTTGATTTGATTCATTTTCGGCAGTCGCAATATTTTTTTCAAGGGTTTTTAATGCTTCTGTGGCTGCTTGGGAAAATAAATTGGGACTGGTTTTCAAGACTACGAGAAATGAATTAATGATTTTTTCTGGTTTCATGGCTGAATTTATGTCTTGTAATTTATAATATTGTCATTTTACCATATTCACAAAAGACACAGCAATGCCATGTCCTGATTGCCCTGTACTAATTGCGGTGTGACGGATTGTTAAATGGTCGGCACATGGCATTGTTAAATGGGAAGGAAACGGCATTGCCGTTTCCTACAAAAATTCATTGTTTGGCTGACGAATCTATTGCCCAATCGCACAAAAAGCCGCCCAGAAGTAGGGAGATTGGTAACGTTTGTTTTCTGGTCTTTGAGCAAATTTAATAGAATTTTGCATTTCCTCTTTGCTTTCATCTGAAATTAGTTTACAACTTGCAACCCAATCTACCAAATCTTGCACTGTTGCCTCCTTTAGCCACAACTGAGACTCCCGCAAAGCAATCGCCACAGGCGGGCGAGTTTCAGACAGGAAAATCTCATAAAACTTAATCATTAAAATCGCCGTAGATACATCATTGACAGCCCACAAAGTGCTAATTACACTCGTGGCCCCGGCATAGAAAAAACCGCTAGGCAATCCGATATACTCATCAGTGTTATCTCTAATATCCGTTAAGCCAGTTTCGCAGGCGGAAAGCGTCACTAAGCTGCACTTACTCAGCCGGAAATCAAAGATTTCTTCCAGTGTCAGACATTCGGCGATGTCGAAGGTTTCGCCTCGGCGGGAACGAATATAACTTTTGTCGGAGGAAACCCCCCCTAGCCCCCCCTTGGTAAGGGGGGGGACTTCTCCTGTCTCGCCATTTACCAAGGGGAAATCCTCTCCTGTTTCGCCATTTACCAAGGGGAAATCCTCTCCTATCTCGCCACATGGTAAGGGGAAATCCTCTCCTGTCTCCCCCCTTCGCAAGGGGAAATCCTCTCCTGTCTCCCCCCTTGGTAAGGGGGGATTAAGGGGGGTAATTTTCGCCCCAGCTAAGATTAAAGCTGATTTTCGGGGATTGGAAAAGTCGAAAAAACCGTGACAAGAAAAGTGGGCGATGTCGGCATTCTGCAACGCTGCCAATTGTTGCTGCAATCCTGTTTTACTTGCCTTCTCCCGAATCAAAACTTCGGCAGGATTAAAGGATTTGGCAATTGCTTCAACTTCAATATCGGTAAAGTCTAAATCTTCTGTCGGGTTTTGAATGGCAAACAATCTTGTGGGTGATGACTCTTCCCCAGTCGGATTTACCCGCTGAGATAATTGTAATAGCTGACAACTGGGAGTATATCTGACACCGCCTGGAAAAAGTTCGAGGAGACTTCCAGTTTCTTCTACATTCTGTCTTAGCCTTCGGCTGGTTAATGCGTGAAGTGGTAACAAGTGCAAATATCGGAAGGGAACTAATATCAACCGCTGGCAGTTTTTCGGGAGGTGAGAAATTATTTTATCGATGTGCAAGATTTTAGCTAATTTTTCCAGGCGGGTTTCTAGCTGATTTCTCCAGTTTTCAGGTTGATTGATGTAGTCGTCGATATACTCCTGCTGAAACTCCTCTAATGCTTGCAAGTCTTGATATAAAGATTCCCAGACATCTGGTTGGGTGGAATCGCGGGTAATAGTAAAAACTTTAAAGCTTTCTTGGCTAATATACCATTCCAAAATTGCCTCATCTTCACCTAACAGACTGCGAATTTCCTGAAAACTAATTCGCTGTACATTTTGCGGGAGGTTGCGGGATTTGTGGAACAATTCTACTAGGTTTCTGGTTTTGCTGCGTTCGATGTATTCTAGGGCTGCGGTTTTATTTTCCATTTGTAGGCAAACTTCTACCATATCCTGATAAAGCTTATTCCATTCTTCGGCTAATTTTTGTCGGTCTGCTTCGCCGCCGATAATAATTTCACTCCGCATTGATTCAACGGTCTCAATCGCGGTTTTAAAACTATTGTAAGCTTCTGGTAGTTGTGAATTCTCCTGGTTGGCAAGTCCGAGATTATATAAAGTTTCAACATTATTTATAGGAAATGCCGCGCGGGTGCGAATTTCTAATGATGCCAGAAAAGCCGCGATCGCCCGTTCCAAATTCTCGGCTTTTTCCCCTCTGATTCTGTAGCGGTAGGCATTCCCCAAATTATTTTGAGTATCTGCCCAATATTGGGGAAATACCTTGGGGGTGTAAATTTCTAATGATGCTAGATAAGCTGCGATCGCCAGTTCTAGATTCTGGTCTGTTTCCCCTTTGATTCTGTCGCTGTACGCATTCCCCAAATTATTTTTAGTACCTGCCCAATTTTGAGGAAATGCCTCGCGGGTGTAAATTTCTAATGATGCTAGATAAGCTGCGATCGCCAGTTCTAGATTCTGGTCTGTTTCCCCTTTGATTCTGTTGCGGTAGGCAATCCCCAAATTATTTTGAGTCATGGCCCAATATTGGGGAAATACCTCACGGGTGTAAATTTCTAATGATGCTAGATAAGCTGCGATCGCCAGTTCCAGATTCTCGGCTTTTTCCCCTCTGATTCTGTCGCCGTAGGCAATCCCCAAATTATTTTTAGTACCTGCCCAATTTTGAGGAAATACCTCACGGGTGTAAATTTCTAATGATGCCACAAAAGCATCGATCGCCAGTTCCAGATTCTCGGCTTTTTCCCCTCTGATTCTGCCGCCGTAGTCATTTCCCAAATTACTTTGAGTCATGGCCCAATCTTTAGCATATTCTTGACGGGTAAAAACAGTCAAGGCAATTTCATCACCTGCAATGGCAATTTCCAAATTACTCGCCCTGCTGCCTAAAGGAAATTCCCGGATTGCGTTGCAAAAATTGCCAATAAGTGTTGTTAGAGAAATGCGCCTTTGGCTATCTGAGTTTGGCAAAGTTTCCTTCGCCCAATTTCGCAACACCACCGCCAAATTATCATTAATTAATTTGATATTCTCACGAAGTATGGCATAAATTACATTACGATCAGCCTTGTTGTCTGCCGTTACCTGCAACACTTCCGTTAAAAAGGTAAGGTAAGTGGAAGGTGACGATTTATCTGGCATTGTATTGCCATAAGTACCCATGAGATGCCCTGCAAGAGTCATTAAAGAATTAGCATCATCCAGGTTGTTATCAATTCTCAGATTGTTTGCCTCCTCTAGCATTACCTGCACCAACCCGGCATCAACTAACTCGGAGTTTGCCTGCAAAATTTTGTTTTCTTCCCCCCTGGGACAATTCAGTAGCGATCGAATCAGATTGAGATAAGCTTGTTGGCGTTGTTCGTCCATATCTGGTGGCGGGCGATTGGGCGGGGGAGTTATTATTTAGTGATTCTATTATATAGAGAACGCGCGTAGTTTGTTAGTGCGATTTATCAGTCTGGTTGGTGAGGCTACAATCTTTCGATCCCCCCTAACCCCCCTTCGTAAGGGGGGGACAAGAGTTAGGTTGAATATTGTTTGTGAGGCTACAATCTTTCGATCCCCCCTAACCCCCCTTCCTAAGGGGGGGACAAGAGTTAGGTTGAATATTGTTTGTGAGTCCACAATCTTTCGATCCCCCCTAACCCCCCTTCGTAAGGGGGGGACAAGAGTTAGGCTGAATATTGTTGGTGAGTTCACAATCTTTTTAAGTGGGATTCAGGCCTTTCACTACAAGACTTCGCCCTCTCTTCCCCCTTATTAAGGGGGGCTAGGGGGGATCAGAACCCCGTTATCAACGAAAAACTTCGCCCTCTCTTCCCCCTTAGTAAGGGGGCTAGGGAGGATCAGACCTTCCAACTGATAGCAAACTCCCTCAAAATTCTGCAAAACTTCAACATTAGTAAACCTAACTACCTGAAGTCCATAGCCCTCTAGAATATTCGTCCTCTCCTCATCATAAATTTTCCCCTGTTCAGTAAAATGACTCTCTCCATCAATTTCGATGACCAGTCTTAATCCCGAACAGTAAAAATCAACAATAAAATTATCAATCGGCCGTTGTCGCAAAATGCGAACGGGCAATTTTCGCAAAAAACCTTGCCACATCTTTTTCTCTGTGACTGTCTGGTTTAGCCGCAGTTGTTTAGCGATGGGAACAAGTTTTGGGTTGTAGGGCAAATAAAAACCGGAGTCTTTGAGTTGTAGCACAATACCTCCTAGCTTCCCTGAAAAAGTTACTATTAGAGTTATTATAGTTTTTCGAGGTACTGTTTAATGCTGGCTCTAGATATTCAATCAATTCTCAATTCCATTCCCCATGAAATTCGCTGGCAAGATATCGTACAGTTTGAAAAACTAGACGATCGCGTTACCATTGCTGATGACCTTTGTGCCAATATTATTGGTGTAAATGAAGGTACTATCGAATGCGGTTCCAACGAAAACCCACCCAGTTAATTAGAACGCTCGTTTGGTGGTGGGTTGTGCGTCCAGATTTAGGCGCTGCGATCGCCCTTGAAGCTCCTCAAAAGCTCAAAAACATTATCAGTCAGTACATTTTGCAAAATTTACAACAATTCAGGATGAAACAACATAGCAAACACAGACGAAGGCCGATCGCCCTTTATCCATTTCAACCGCCGAATCCTCAAAAGGGTAACTAATGACTGATAACTAAACCCCAGCAGCCGTCAAAGCTGCCCAGTGATACGGATTAGCAAAAGGATAGGGTTTGCGGTTGCGAATTTGCTGCAAAGAAGCCTCAGCAATAACGCGAGAACTGTGAGAAAGCCGATCGAACATTTGCGAAATTTGAGGTTGAAAATCCGCCAGCAACACCTCCAATTCCTCCCCTGTCAAATTCCGCAGCCACCTTTGAGCATCCGCCAGCGCCATCGCCACATCTCCCACCTGCAACCGAGGAAACCGTGCGAGATTTTCATAAAACTTGCTTATCAGCAGCAGCGTAGAAACATCGTTCACCTTCCAAAGACTGCTGACCACACTAGACGTGCCAGCATACAACAAACCCGCCGACAAACCGACAAAATCTCCTCCAGCACCGCTAAGTGGGCCAGGCGCAATTTCGCAAGCCGATAAAGTAACTAAAAAATATTGCCGCAAATCAAGATTAAAAATTTCCTCCAAACTCAGCAAATCATTTTTCAAAAACACTGCGGATTTAAGTGGCCAACCCAAATTAAGCAAACTCAAACAAGCAAAGTGAGCGCATTTTTTCTGCTGCAAATGCCCTATTTGCTGGGGTAAATCCCCCTTATTAGCAGACATTCCTCGGGAAAAAGCCTCTTTAATTGCTGGCTTCTGGCGCAGAAGTTCTGCACTAGGAAAATACTGGGAAATATTGGCGATTTCCATGTTGCTGTAAAACGAATCTCTGGTGAAAGTTGGAACTGCCAAAAGGTGCTCCAAACGGGGTCTGTACCGACCAAGAGCTGCAGCGCGCGCACTTTGTCTAAACAGCAATAGCTGACAGCTAGGAGCATAGCGAATTCCTCCAGCAAATCGATCGATCAAATAACTAGCAGGCGCTAAAACGTCGCCAAAGGCCGAACCTTGAGAAAAATCCGAACCAGTGTACCCCTCCCCATCAAAACCGCTGCGATCGCTCCACCCAGTCCTCCAAATTCCCCTGCCGTCCTCAAATCCGTCTCTCACCCCCAGAGGCAAAGCGTGGAGGGGCAAAGCGTGCAAAAATCGGTGTGGCACAAAAATCAGCCGATCGCAATTCTCCGGAATCAGCGCCACCACTCGATCGATTTCCAGCAGCGAGGCCAAGCGTTTGAGGCGAGCCGGGAGATGATTGATCCAGCGACCTTTTTGTTCGGAATAAGCGCTGAGGTACTCTAGGGCCCAACTTTCGGCAGCCAAAGCATTTTGCGACGAACACTGGTGAACGGCGGGATATTGTGCACCCTTGACCACCACAAAAGCGACCAGCAAGTCCCCCAAACTTGCCCACACCACAGCAGCGCAATTGGCATCAGGCAACAATTGGCGAATTTGCTCGAAAGCGATGGGTTGAACTTTGCGAGCTAGGCTGAAGAAAGGATCGTTTGCCTGCACCTCCCGAGTAATCAACCCATCAAACTGCCGCCACAATTGATTTAAGTGCATCAACTCCGAGTTCGGCAGCAGATAACCGCTGTTCAAACCTTGGGTATCGCCCTCAGGAATCAAGGTAGTGTTGGGCTCGGGTTCTCGCTGTTCTTGGTGCCGCTGTTCCCCCGCTATTTCCTGTTGCAGCGACTCCAACTCGCTTCGCACCGCTGCGGGAATTTCGGCTTTCGGAGTCAGTTGACATTTAACCAGCAGTTCTACTAAATTCCGATTTTTGTGGCGTTCGGCGTATTCCAGAGCCTTAGCGAAATATTCGGGTTCGCTGGCGCCGAGTTCCAAGCAAACTTGCACCAGGCATTTATAGAGTGCAGCCCAGGTGCGGGTTAATTTGACTTTTGGGGGACTCGTCTGATCGCCCCAATCGACTGTATCCACCTCGGGTTCGGAGCGCAAGAATTCCACTGTATCGACAGCAGCAGTAAAAACCCCGTAGGCGCGAAGCAACTCGCCTCGAACTCGGTAAGCTTGACCCAAATAAAATAAAATTTCAGCCCAGCGGTGGGGATGGGTTTCGCGAGTGTAGACTTGGCAGGCGCTGTGATAGCAGCGGATCGCGCTTTCCATGTGGGACAAGTTTTCCGTCTCTGTCAGTTGGGAATAAGCCCTACCGAGATAAATTTGCAGCATGGCCCAGCGGTTGGGAGCTCCCTCCCTGGTGTAGACTTGGGTCGCATTTTGATAGCAGGCGATCGCGCTTTTGAGGTTGCGGTTTTTTTCCCCTTTCAGGTGTTCGCAGAAAGCGCGGCCGAGGTACGCACACAGCATTGCCCAGCGTTCGGGAGATTTTTGGCGGTTGCAAAACAGCAAAGCATTTTGATAGCAGGCCAGGGCCATTTCGATATTTTCAGCTTTTTCCCCTTTCACCCGCCGACTGTAGATCCTACCGAGGTAAATTTGGATCGAAGCCCAAGCTTCGGGAAATTTGATGCGGGTATAGACTTGTAAAGCATTTTGATAGCAGGTGATCGCCATTTCCACATTTTCCACCGGATCGCCTTTGATGCGATCGATAAACACCCGCCCCAAATTCCTTTGAGTCGTCGCCCACTGTAGCGGAAAAGCTTCCCTAGTCCGCACTTGCAAAGCTCTCTGATAGCAGTTGACCGCGTATTCGAGATTTTCGGCTCGGTTGCCCCGTAGGAACTCGCAGTAAGCATTTGCCAAATTATTTTGAGTCGTGGCCCAGCGCCGGGGAAACCGCTTGCGGTTGTAGACTTGCAAAGCATTGTGGTAGCAAGCGACTGCCAGTTCCAGATTTTGGGCTTTGTCGCCGCGCAGGCGGCGGCTGTAAGCACGGCCGAGATTGTTTTGAGTGCTCGCCCACTCTTCCCCGAAAGTTTCGCGTGTGCGAACTCGCAGCGCGTTTTGATAGCACGCGATCGCCTGTTCTAGATTGTCTGCCGGATCTCCTTTGAGGCGCTCGCTGTAAGCGTTGCCCAGATTATTTTGCAGCGTCGCCCACTGTTCCGGGTACTGTTGGGGAGTGCGCACTTGCAGGGCATTTTGAAAGCAAGCGATCGCCTGTTCCATATTTTGAGCTTTATCACCTTTGGGGCGATCGCTGTAAGCGTTGCCCAGATTGTTTTGCAACATCGCCCATTCTTGGGGAAAGTCTTTGCGGGTAAACACCTTAGCAACTGTTTCGTAACCGGCTATTTCGATTTCCAAGTTATTAGCCTTGCTGCCGAGGGGAAACCGCCCAATTTTGTTGCTCAGATTGCCGATCAGGCCTGCAATGCGCCTAGTTTCCGATTCTTTGGCAGCAGAAAGCACCAAAGTCGCCCATCCGCGCAGCAGTTGTGCGAAATTATGGTCGAGTTTATCTAAATTGTTTCTCAGCAACTGGTACAGGTGCTGCGAATCTGCGCAGCGCGCAACTGCCTGCAATACTTCTGCTAAAAAAGTCAGATATGCTGTCCCGGTTCCGGGCAAATTAGAAGTGCCCTTTGCAGATGCTAAGGGTGCGATCGCCTTTTGGAAAAATTTTGCCGCTTTGAGCAAACTTTCTCGCGTCAGTGCCGGCTTTTCCAAATAAAGCGTTTGCATGAACTCAAAGTCGATCGACTTTGGGTTCGTCCTCAAAATCAAATCTATTCCTGAGTCCACAGGATTTTCCAGCAGCGTTTGGAGCATATTAACATCAGTTTTGCGACGCTTTTCGTCCATCGTGCATTCCGCCAAACTATTAACCATAGGAGCGCTGCTTCCGTGCAACCAAGTGAACTACCCACCGCTAAATCGGAGTTCCGAATATAGTAGGGGGTTGTGTACTCATAGGCGAGGGCAGAAGCTTAGACTTTCGTCCCAGCTTTGGTCTTACCTCGCCTCCTAAAGCAGAGACGGCTGAACCTTCCGTCTTTAGTATTCTGATACCTTCTGCTCTGATATTTATCGCTGCGTTCCCCTGCCAATCATGATCTGTACCACACTGAGGACAAGTCCATTCCCTGATATCTAATGGCATCTCGGTCCTTTGATGGAAACAATTAGAACAGAGTTTGGAACGGGGAAACCATCTATCAACCTCTACTAAGTTCCCGCCTTTGCGTTCCCACTTTTGGGCCCCCAAGTTGGGAAAAGTTCCCAAACCCTTATCATATATTGCTTTCGCCCACTTTTGATTGCAAACCCTGCCCAAGACATGAAGGTTCTCTACTATGACCGCGAGGCTATCGCTGCCCAACTTATAACTCAGTTTATGTAAAAAATCTTGCCGCGAATTCTTAACGCGTTCGTATACCTTAGGAATAACTTTTGTATATTTGTAACTAGAATTACTTTTTTTCTGCTGGGGCGTTAACTTTTGCTGCTGGCGCTTCAAGTTCTTCTCGTGCTTGGCAAAATGCTTGGCATTGTCATATTTAGATTTTTTTTCGCCCTCGGTGACAATAGCAAAGTCTTTCACTCCTAAATCAATGCCATAAATCCTACCTTCTTTTGTTGTCTGGTTCTCACCCTCTATTTCATGCAGTATAGATGTCAGAGATTTTCCTGAAGAATTCTTACTAATAATTACTGTTGAGATTTTACCCTCAATTAATCTCTTAATTTTTGCTTTTGCTCTTCCCAGCTTGCGGGAAAGTTTGACATTAACCTCTACAATTTTAACGTTTTTAGTATACTGACATGACTGTTTTTTATGCTGAAATTTGAACTCATAAAACCCAGCACGTTGCTCAAGAAAGTTTTTGTATGCAGTGGTTACGTTGAGCGTATTAGCTGGCAAAAATTTGCTGTAACACTCACCTAGCCATGCACTTCTATCTAATTTTTTGAAACCAGGTAAAAGTGTGTTGAGGGCGGAGCAGCCAAGTTTTTTACCAGTTTTTTTATAAACTTCAATTAATTCATTTAGAGCATAATTCCACCACCAGCCTGCACCACCAAAAGTGGGAGCTAATTGTATTTGTTGATTTTGGGTAGAAGCATACAAACGAACTTGGATAGCCTTGTGTAGCACTCAACATCACCTCCTTGGTTCTTCTATTCTCTCACAATATACAGTTGACGAGCAAAATTTTACGGAAAAATTTGGTGACGAGGATTACATCTTTCCTCTCTTGAAAGCTGTCCCAAAAATTGCTCAAAGATGCAATCGCCGTCACCCGCCCTTCCGACTATAAGGGTACTAGGTTTAGTGGGAAGGGGGCGAAATAGTTAAACCAGGATTCACAAGTCCCAACAGACACGCAGATAGCGAAACTAGCACCTACAATCGCTAATAGTATTATTTGGCGCGTCGATCCTCAGTAAAATCCCGGTTAAAGGCACCGTCAGTATGTCGGGGCCGGTTTCACAGATAGTTCTAAATTTGACAAACCCGCCCCGACAGACTTGCAGCGGGACGGGTTTACTTTTACCCTTGTCGAACTTACGCTAAGAAACCCGGTTTCTGGGAAACTATTGGGTTTAGTAACGAGAAATCTCGAAAGAAAGCGGGTTTCTGAGGAAGAGTGTGTCCTGGACTAAGTGAGTTTCAGCGCTACAGCTAACAAAAATCAACTCTGTAGATTTTACTGTACCGCCTGAGAACGCAAGGCTGACTCCACTGCCAGCAGAGCTCGATCGACTTCAGCGGAGGTGACAATCAGCGGCGGGACAAACCTCAGGACTTTCGGCCCTGCGGGAACCAACAGAACTCCTGCGGCGATGGCAGATTGGACGATATCCGCCGATGTAAGTTCGATATCAGCTTGCAATTCCATCCCGACAATCAAACCCCAGCCGCGCACCTCAGCAATTAAATGCGGATATGCGGCCCCCAACTTGTTGAGCCCTGCTTTCAACTGTTCCCCGCGCTGCTGCACGTTTTCCAGAAGGTTTTCCCGTTCTAAAGTTTGGCACACACACAAAGCGACAGCGCAAGCAAAAGGATTGCCGCCGAAAGTGCTGGCGTGACTTCCCGGTTCAAATACATCGCAGGAAGATTTGCACAGCATAGCGCCGATCGGGATACCGCCGCCCAATCCTTTGGCAGACGTAAAGATATCCGGTTCAATGCCGAGGTTTTCGTAGCCCCAGTATTTGCCGGTGCGTCCCATCCCGACTTGCACTTCGTCGAGAATGAGCAAAATGCCTTTTTCGTCGCAAATTTCCCGAATGCGCTGGAAGTAGGCGATATCTCCCGGGCGAACTCCGCCTTCGCCTTGCAGGGCTTCCAGCATAATTGCAGCTACTTGGCGTTCGTCTTTGTCGAGTTGCTCGATCGCACTTTCGATCGCACTAATATCGTTGTAGGGCACATAGTGAAATCCCGGCACCAAGGGGCTAAAACCCTTCTGGTATTTAGGCTGTCCCGTAGCCGTAATTGTCGCCAAAGTCCGCCCGTGGAAACTCGCAACGGCGGTAATGATTGTCGGATTCGAGATATTTAATTTTTCGTGGGCGTATTTGCGGGCGAGTTTAATTGCTGCTTCATTAGCTTCGGCGCCGGAGTTGCAAAAGAAGGCTCTGTCCGCGCAAGAATGGTCTACAAGCCACTTCGCCAGCTCGCCCTGTACGGGGATATAATAAAGGTTAGAAACGTGGTGCAGGGTCTGAATTTGCTTAGTTACCGCTGCAACCATTGCCGGGTGGGCGTGTCCCAGAGTGCAGGTAGCAATACCCGCCACAAAATCGAGATATTCGCGGCCCTCGGTATCCCAAACGCGACAGCCGAGGCCCCGTTCTAGGGCGATCGCAAAACGCCCGTAAGTTGTCATTACATAGCTGTCGAAGCCCTCAGAACTGAAGGGACTGGCTTCGGCTTGCACGATTGGTTCTTTTAGTAAGGTTTCTGGACTCACGAATCGCTCCTTAACACATAATATGTAGACCTAGATTGTACGGTAAAAATCCTGGTTAGCGGTGGATGCTGTTAGTTTTGTCATAAAATGATAACAGTAACAGCAATTAATCCCTGACCAATCTACTGATGAGTTATTACATTTCTCCTGACTTTCTCGATCGCGTTGCGGTGCACGTCACTAAAAACTTTTTAAATTTGCCCGGAGTAAGAGTCCCCCTAATTTTAGGAATTCACGGCCGCAAAGGAGAAGGCAAAACTTTTCAAACCGAACTGGTTTTTCGGCGGATGGGCTTTGAACCGGTGATGATATCTGGCGGGGAATTAGAAAGCCCGGATGCAGGAGATCCGGCGCGTTTAATTCGCTTGCGCTACCGGGAAGCTGCAGAGCAAATTCGCGTGCGCGGCGAGATGTGCGCAATTTTTATTAACGATTTGGATGCCGGTGCTGGCAGGTTCGATACTACTACTCAATATACTGTCAATACTCAGATGGTGAATGCCACTCTGATGAATATTGCTGATAATCCAACTAACGTGCAGTTACCCGGAAGTTATGACAGCACGCCGCTGCACCGAGTGCCGATTATTGTCACGGGAAATGATTTTTCTACGCTGTACGCGCCGCTGATTCGCGACGGGCGGATGGAAAAGTATTATTGGGAACCGAGCCGGGATGATAAAATTGGGATTGTTGGGGGAATTTTTGAGTCTGACAAATTGTCAAAAACTGAGATTGTGGGGTTAGTCGATCATTTTCCCGATCAGGCGATCGACTTTTTTAGCGCTTTGCGATCGCGCATTTACGACGAACAAATCCGCGAATTCATTCACAAAGTAGGAATCGAGCGAGTTTCCAAGCGTTTGGTAAACACTTTGGAAGCAGCGCCAGATTTTCCGAACCCTAATTTCAGCCTCGCTCATTTAATAGAAATGGGCAGTTTGATGGTGGGCCAACAAAAGCGGATTCAGGAAATGCGCTTAGTAGATGAATACAACCAATCGCGGCTGTTTAACGTTCAAGGAACCCCCAATGTCCCTGCTGCTGCGCCAACGCAAAGTCAATTAAACGACCCGTCATCCAAATATTATAAGGCTTACGTTGAGCCAAGTTCTGAAGGTGGTAACGGTCATGCGGCGCGGCTGAGTTCCGAGGTATTGGAACAAGTAAAGCAGTTGTTAGCAAGAGGCTGCAAAATTGGCATGGAATATGCAGATAATCGCCGATTTAAAACTGGTTCTTGGCAAAGTTGCGCGACCATTCAAACTGCACAGGAAAAAGATGTGGTTGCATCTTTAGAAACTTGTTTGGCGGAACACGGCGGCGAATATGTGCGGCTGATTGGTATCGATCCAAAAGTCAAGCGGCGGGTAGTTGAAACAATTATTCAGCGGCCGAATGGTTGATTTTTAAAGTTAAAGTAGGGTGCAGCGCACCTGACAAAATCTCTAATACCAATTTAATGTGAAGTTGCACATATCTCGATCCCCCTAAATCCCCCTTAAGAAGGGGGACTTTGATCGAAATCTTGTCCCCCCCTTCTTAAGGGGGGCGCCAGGGAGATCGGATTCTATGCAGCCTCATAAAAAATTGGTATAAGAATAAAAACTCTGTGTCCTCTGCGTTCTCTGCGGTTAATCAAAAAAATTAGGATGATGCAAACCAGCGGCGAATTAATTCAACTTGGAAACGGTAGCCCTCACTAACTTCCTCAATCAATTCGCGTTGCAGAAGTAAATTGAGAGCATGGGATTTATCGGGAAACTGTTGCAAAATAGTTAATCGGCTGACTGCTGCCCCTTCTCCTTGTGCTGCCAAAAACTGCAAAATAGCTAATCCTGCTGCATCTGCTTGATTGCTTTGAATATCGGCAAAAAAGAAACTGCCAACACTTAAAGCCTCTGGTATTGCTGCTTCTACATCGGCTAAAGTTGCCAGTCGGCGGATAGATGGATCTTGCTCGTTTTTTAGTGCGATAATTTCAGCGCAGAGGAGTTGTATTAGGAAAGGGTGACAGCGGGTGAGTTGCAAGACTCGATCGACCGCATTGAGTTCGTAACGCAGGGTAAAATCTTTGACTGGTTGCTCAATTAGTTGACGCGCTTCGGGTTGTTTCAGGTAGCTGAGATGAACGACTTGGACATTGATTAAATAGCTAGCCCAACGCTGAAATTCTTCTATTGTATGGGAACCAGCTAGCAGCACTTTGAAGCGGGGACGATGTTGAATCAGGTGACGCAACATTCCCAGAACATCCTCCTCATCAAAACGTCCTTTTGTGATGGCATTATCTAGCGCCTCGAATTCATCCAAGGCAAGCAGGGCAATATTTGGTTGTAGCGCTTGTTCTACTTCGTCCAGCCATTCATCAAAGCGGGTGAAAGGGTCATCTTGCAGTGTTTCGCGCTTAAGAGATGGGAGAGTGAAGGCACTTTGGCGCTGGGCTGAGTTTGCCATACTCCGGGCGATATTGTAGAGAAAACCAGCATAATCAGTCGTTGATGAAACTGGGCCTTGCAAGTCTACAAACATGGGAATGATAGTGCTGGGTAGCAAGCGTCCCAAGTTGTTGAGTAGGGAAGTTTTGCCCATGCGCCGCTGACCGTAGAGTAACAAAGGAGGGCGGCGGCCGTCTAGGAGTAATTGCTCGATGCGCGTGCCGATGTCAGCACGTCCGGTGAAGATTTCCTGCTGTTCTGTAAGAGGTACGCCGATGATATAAGGGCTGTCGATTTCTTGGCGAAGTTCGACTGCTTCTGCTAGTTCTTGTATATAGTTGGTGACTATTTCAGACCAATGGTTAGCAATAGGGCGAAAACGAACAGAATATTGATCGCTGCTGCGGGTGAATTCTCGTATTAAACTGTTTAATTTTTCTGCTACCGCACTGAGGGCTAAACGCTGGTTGTAAGGACTTTTCTGGTTGAGAGCTGCTGCTACATCCTCGCTGATGCTACTAAAACTACTTAAGAGGGAACTAAGTGGACTATTCAGTTCTCCAATGGCTAGAGTGCGGTAGGCGTTAGCGATAGCAGCTACATCTTCACAACGTTCTAACCCCCGTGCATCAAGTTCAATTTGTACAGCTTGTGCAGCCCAACGCTGGCGACTTGTGCTTAAATAATTGAGAGCGGCTGTGCCCTCTTTTGGGTTACGCTCTATTACGAAGAGAACGTGCTTGTCTAAGCCTTGCAGGGGAAAGCGCTGCCACTCATCCCAAAAAGCAGAATGGCAACGTAAGAAACTGGGTTTATTAGCTGTGCGTCGTTTGTCTAGTTGGTAAAGCAGAATATTCCATCCCGTGAGGAAAGGATACAGTACCACTGGCAGCCATAAGTTGATAGTTATTCCGACGCCGAACGCCACGCCCAACACCAGGCCCGACGCCACGCTCAACGCCACGCCGAACGCCACGCCCAACGCCAGGCCCCCCGACACGCCGAACGCCAGGCCCCCCGCCAGGCCCGACGCCAGACCCCCCGCCAGGCCCGACGCCACGCCCCCCGCCAGGCCCGCCACCACGCCCGACGCCAGGCCCGACGCCACGCCCGACGCCAGGCCGAACGCCAGGCCCGACGCCAGGCCCGACGCCAGGCCCGCCGCCACGCCGAACGCCACGCCCCCCGCCACGCTCAACGCCACGCCCAACGCCACGCCTGACACAATCTTTTCTACTGGCGCACCTAGTAGCCAAAGCACTAAGGCAACAACAATTGAATTAGCTACGACAGGCAAAACCAGGAATGCTTGTATTAGTAGGTTCCACAAAGCTCGATTTTGCCATCTTAAACCTATTTTGCTGTTAGATTCGGTGTCTAAAGCAGGGTCAATACGCTTGAGATGATTTTGCCAAGTCGAGGGACGAAAGAAAAGCCAGAACAGCAGTTGCAGGCTACCCAGAATCAGGTTGGGATGCTGTTCTGGTGAATTGGTGTAGGCGTTGCGCGGTACATTTGGCGAGATCATCTGGCTGTTACGTCTGCACCAATTTCTAGCCTTTGTACATCCTGTTTAATGTTTGTTAGCCGATCGGACGATCGCCGATAGTTAGTATATCCAAAAAATATAAGTAAAAATGCACAAATGAGACAAATACATAATACATTAAAATATGAGCTAGCAATAAATTAATGCAGCTCGCTAAAATGGCTGTGTTACATTTGCGTTAGGGAAAAAGAGAATAGAGTGCCCAGTACCTTTAGACTCTGGACACCCACGCTCCCCCTGAACATTACCGTTAAGCTACCGTTCAGAAGCTTTGATTAAACTTTTGAACAAATTGGAGAGCTACATGGCTAATATTTATCGACCACTGTTAATTGTTGCAGTGGTGATGTGCGCCATATTGAATGACGTACCTTTTAATGATCCAGTCGTGTTTCCCGTTATCATCCAATTACTCATGCCTATGGAGGATAGGAGCAAGGGCAAGGATGAGGACAAGAACGATCGAGACAAGAAGGATTAATAGAAACCAATGTGAATCGTTGTTGAAGTACGTTGGTTAATCAATAGGAGCTAAGTAAGTTGTCACCTTACTTGGCTTTTTTGTTTTAAGGGGTAATATTTCAATGCCCTACACCTTATACACCTTATCTTATCTTAAAACACTTAGAGGTTGAGTAAAGGTTGTCTTGAGGTTGTCTTGAGGTTGTCTTGAGGTTGACTTGAGATATAAATTGGGAATAAACATTAAAGCTTTGCATAAACAGGATTTACGCCCTCTCTGTAAATTCAAAGGGGTCATCCGATTTTAGATTTTAGATTTTAGATTGAGTCCACAGATAAATGCGAGGGTTTGCGATCAAATTGCTTTACGTACTTAATTTTGAGTAGTTCCATAAATATAACGAGCGCTAGACAAGTTTCTCAAATCAATGAGTGAAGGGCTGCATCTGTTGTAACCCAACTTCACGCCAATCATCCTCAGTTTCCCCCTCTTCCAGACTAAATAATCGTTCTCGACAAAGAATTTGCAGCAGCAGAGGCCAGCATTTACTTTGATTCAAAATCCACTCGACATCCTCAGCCGGAAAAGGCATGGGCGAACTGGCTATCAACTCCCGTGCTTCAGCTTCAGTCAAAGCACCCAGAGTTGTAGTATATCCAAAGATATTGAAAAAAGGTGAACTATGTCCCGTGCTAGTCGCTAAGTCGATCGGCGATTCTGGAGTTGCCAAGACAAAGCCTAAATTCCCATTTGTTTGGTTAGTCGCCAAAGAGCGCAAACTCTCCCAAAACCCATCATCTAATTCGGGACAGCGTTGCAATCCTGCGCCAATTTCATCTAATAGAATGACTGTAGGCTGACGTAAATTACTGCTAACCACATCCATAAATCTCTCTAAGTCGCAAGGGCTAGGAACTGACATTTTTAGGGATTCTAAAATGTAGCGCAGCAGCCCTTCCCGACTCTGCCGTCGCGCATCTTGAAAATCTACGAAAATCCAACGATAGTTTTCTGGAGAGGGCAACCAGTCAGATTTTTGACGGGGGCGCAACTGTTCTGTTGGGGTGGTGGTAATATTTTTCAAGTAGTGCAGCAAAGAAGTCTTGCCACTTCGTCGCTTGCCGATAATGGCAGCATTTTGCAGGGGACGGCGTTTCAGTAAGTCGAATAGGCGTTTTAGTTCCTTCTCGCGTCCAAAAAAGTAGCGCGGATGGGTGATGGGAGTACCAGTGATGAAAGCTGAGGTTTCCTCAAAGATAGGCTTAGGGATAGTTTCGTCTATATGTACGATATTTCTCCACTCATACCCCAATCTCCCGCTAATTTCCTCAAAATTTATATAATCAACAGGTTTACCCGCCAGAAAGCTCTTGACGGTGGATAGGGAAATTCCTAATTCTTCAGCCAAAGCCCTCTGAGTCGGAAAGCCGTTGCGTCCTAATGCCGATTTGACTTGTTCGATACACCCTGGAGAAACTTTGAGCGATCGCCCCATGATGCCTTTAGAGAAAATTACTAATTTAGATTATAGGTTCGATCTCAACTACAAGTCAACTCGCTCAACCTTTTTGCTCAACCCTGAA
>NZ_JANMZH010000475.1:0-3088 GCF_031383065.1 Microcoleus sp. OTE_8_concoct_300
CTGATGGGCGACGAGTTTGGCTGAGTCTAAGGCTTTGCCGCCGCCTACTCCGATGATGAAGTCGGCTTGATGGGTGGCGGCTGCTTCGCGGAGGGTTTCGAGGCTTCTTTCGCTGCAATCCTTGCCGTATGCTGTTTCGGCGGATTGTAACTGCTGCTGTTGGAGGATTGGTTGCAGGTAGGGTTGGGTGGCGGCGAGGGAGTTGCTGCCGCCGACGATTAGCGGCCGCTTTCCGAAACGGGCGATCGCATCTCCGGCTTGTGCGATCGCCGATCGACCCCGCAATACACAGGCGGGAGCAATTGTCAAGGAATAAATTGCTGGTGCGGTGGCAGTTTTGGTGCTTTGGGTTTGAGTCATCGAACCACTGGATAAGTGACGAGAAGGTTGACGCTTTGCAGGATTGCTGGATTTTCTAGGATAACTCTAACCCATGTTGGGCGATCGGGTAAGTTTTGTAAAGTTTTTATTAAGTATTGTGCGGGGTTGGGGGATGGGAGGGGGGAGTTGAGGGCGATCGCTAATTTGAGGAAGAAAATACGGGCGATCGAATTATGATTAAAATTGAGGCTTAACGTACAAATCCCAGACTTGTTTCACTGCTGCTGCATCTGGTTGAGAAATTTGCCAGATTTTCGCTAGTAACAAAGACTTTTCCAAACAATCTAATCTAGACAAACGAACTGTTGAAGCAACGCGCCAACCGCTGACAGACCAATCATATCATGTCCGGTCGAGGGACCGCGATTTTTGTAGGGGCCCGTGAGCAAACAATACCGGCCAATAATTGACTATCTCAAAAACCCGCCCCGACCGGGATATTATGGTTAATCGATAGGACATGATATCATTAAGAAATACATCTGTTTGGCTGCGGGGTTTGGCAGAGGTGACGGCCGCTGCTACCACATCCTCGCCATCCAACCATAGCAAAAGTATGGGGCGTTTTTTAGAGCCTGCGCCGCTTGTAAAAGGAATATTTGCCACCCAAAAATCACTCCCGTTCAATAGTCGTCATAAAGTCCTTCGTCTTCCGGTGCGTAACCTTTCAAAAAAGCATCATGACTGCGAGTAATAGCTGGCTCAATTAAATAGTCTTCGCCGTCTAGTAGCGACCGCTTGATAGGCGGTGTTTCTGTTGGCGAAGTGCTAGATTCTGAACTTGCGCTCAACTGCTTTGTCGGTTGTGATTTGTACAAGAGGAATTGCACAAAATCGAGCACTTCCTCTTGTTTTTCTCTCGACAGAAGTCGCAATTTTTCTGACACGGCTTTTTCGATATTATTATTAATAGTTGGTTTCCTGGGATTTTTCCCCTTCAGCTTTGTTAGATTTCTGCATTACCTACGTATTTTATCACGACTCTCAAAGGTGAGGGCGTTCCTGATTCTAGCCAGTCCAACAATATAACCGACCAAAGTTCCTCACCTCTTTGGTTTTAATCATTGGAGGTGGGCTGCTTTTTACGGCCAAACAAACCCGACATACTTAAACCAGTCACTAACAAGCCAATCATTCCCAAACCGTTTAAGATCGGGTAAATTGCTTGAAGATGAAAGATTTCACCTGTATGAATTTTTAATAAAAATCTCGATGGAATTTCTATACCCAGCGGCCACTCTCGGACAATTGTGATCACCATTCCAGTCAAGACAGTCAGCGCGATCGGCAAAGCAACAATAAGGCCTAGAATGCGGTGGTACTTGCGAAATGCTCTCTTCATAGTGGTTGAAAGTTTTGGAATACTGAGGTTATATTAGGAGGGAGTGTTGAGTGCTTGTTTCTGAGTAACTGCGATCGCAGAACTCTCACAGGACTTACGCACTCGGACGCACAGAAACCGGATATTTTAACTTTTATTCAAGGTTTGAACCAATTACCGGAGTTGAAAAACTCGGTTTCTGCGTCTGAGACTTTAGAATCAAGCACTCACCACTGAAATTTAGGACTTAGGAATGCTACTGATAGTCTTTTCAAGCGACTGCAATTGAGTCAGCACTTGGTCTTTACTTGGCTGAGACTTTTTGAGCGCAGTCATCACTTTTTCTGTGGTATCCTCAACTGCATCGTAGCTTTTAGGAGCTTTAGCTTTGATACCGTCTTCTACTTTCTTCCAGGCATTCTCAAATTTGTCAAATTCGGTTTTGGCTTTGGCAAAGTTTCCAGCCTGAACTGCTGCTTTCGTACTGGAAACCACACCACTCAATTCTGCATAGTTTCCCTGCGATGCTGCTTTCTCAGTTTTAACAGCAGTAGCAGCAGGAACCGGGGCGGGTGAAGTTGGCGGAGTGGAAGCTTCCTTAGCGCTGTCGCAACCAGCCAAAGCTAGAAGGCTGATGGCGCTAAGGACAAGGATTTGATTAAAACGAGCCATGAACAATCCTCACATAGATCGATACTAGAATCTATTGTGTCACAAAAAAAATCAGATCCGTGGGAATAAATCAACATCCTGCAGGATAGTAAATTTTGAAGCTGGAAGTTGGCTGATAGTTTGGTAGGTTTGGTAGGTTTGGGTTGAGGGAGGAAACGCCACTAGATGATGGTTTGCCACTGTTGACCTGAATCCAGTGCAACCCAACCTAGTGACTAAATTATCTGTCAGTGTTTAACATTAAGCTATTCACCTCTAATTGCTGGAGTTCATTCTATGAGAAAGCCACAAACTGTTAAAGCTTTGGAAGAGCTAGGACGGGTTCAACTGTCTAAGAGTTTTTTCATGCGTGAGTTTCTTTATTCAGAAATCTCTCAAATTGAAGGTATCCCTAACATTCCTAGCGATCCTGACTTGGCGATCGCAGCAGGAAAGAATTTGTGTGAGAGGGTGCTTGAACCAATTCAAGATGCGCTTGGTCGGATTAGTATCCGCTCAGCCTATCGTTCTTGTGTGGTGAACGCCAAAGGAGCAGAGAATAAAAATCAGTACAACTGTGCCAGTAATGAGTCTAACTATGCAGAACATATCTGGGACGTAAAAGATTCAGATGGGTATATGGGAGCAACAGTATGTATTGTTGTTACATCATTCATCCCTTACTACGATCGCACTCAAGATTGGACAGCATTGGCATGGTGGATACATGACCAC
>NZ_JANMZH010000497.1:0-10286 GCF_031383065.1 Microcoleus sp. OTE_8_concoct_300
AGGGGACAACGATGCCTGACGGCACGATCCACGACTAATTTATGTGTTAAAATTTATGGTTTGCCAGAACCGCGCCTAAAGGGTAATGAGCTTTTCGTTACCCTAATTTATTGGCAGCGAAAGGTTTATTTGACACTAAGGGAAAGCTGATAACTTCAATTTAGGGTGCTTATGGGGCGCATAACCCCTACATACGGCGAGCCAAAGGATTTGTTGGTTAACTCGTGTTATGGTGATTTTTAATTGCTTCGATAAAAGCTATTTTAGAATTAATATTTTGGATTTGGGACGGTTAAAATGAAACTCAGAATCCTCGCTGCTGCAACGCTGCTGAGCGCGATCGCCCCGATCGCTCCTGCACCCGCCGAGAACATCCAACACACGCAACAATTACTAGCCACCCGACAGTGCCCCAACTGCGACCTCAGCAGTGCAGGCTTGGTTTTAGCCAATTTAACAGGAGCCAATCTCAAAGGTGCTGACTTGAGGTTGGCTAACCTCAGCCGAGCCAACCTCACCGGGGCTGACCTCAGCGGTGCCAACCTCAGCGGCACCAGCCTGTTTGGCGTCAACCTGACGGGGGCCAACCTCAGCGGTGCGAACCTCAGCGGTGCTGACTTGAGAAGTGCCTATCTCAGCGACGCCAATTTGCTCAACGCCAATTTAACTAACGCGCAACTGCTCGGAGTTAGAGGAATGCCCACTAATATCGGCACCGCTGAAGACTTCTATCGGTTGGGAGTGCTGGAAGCTCAAGCGGGAAACTACAGAAACGCCATTGATTATTACAATCAAGCCCTGAATCTGAAATCGGATTTAGCGGCCGTTTATTTTGCGCGCAGTATGTCTCGCGCTGACTTGGGAGACTTCGCCGGGGCGACTCAAGACGCTGCAAGAGCAAACCAACTCTTTGCCGCTCAAGGAAATCCCCAAGGTCAGGAATTGTCAAAGCAGTTAGCCTCCGCCATTGTGGCGCGCCAAAAGCCTACGGAAGCCCGCACTGCCAGCCGCGGCGACTTTATGAGTCTTCTGGGATCGATCGGTTCTGTTCTGGTGAAGTTGATCTTGCCTTGACCAAAATTTTGGGTACAAGCCCCGTCATTTTATGACGGCTTTCTCTTGACACATTCTGGAATACTATGTTAAGAGAGAAATGGCAACGCGATAAAACGCCTAGATAGCCAATATTGGGTTCTCCCCGTCTACAATGCTCAGCTACGTGCGACTAGCGTGTAGGAAAGAGGAACAAACAATTAAGTAAATCATTTCAAATGCGGTCGGGCCGGGAGTGTGCGCTTGTGGACGTATCCAAACAGGGGATTAGCAATAATTCTAGAGAGGACGGATGAAGCAAGAATCCCCACACCTTTAGTTTGGGGAGTGTCAAAGTTGCCTAATTCAGCGGAATCTCGATCCAGAATTCTGTACCCTGACCAGGTATAGAAACACATTTCAGTACCCCTTGGTGTTTCTCAACTACAATTTGGTAACTGATAGACAGCCCTAAACCCGTGCCCTGACCGACGGGTTTAGTAGTAAAAAACGGATTAAATATGTGAGAGATTAACTCTTTGGGGATGCCGTGACCATTGTCGGCAATGCAGATTCCTACAGTTTTTTCATCGATTAATTCGGTGCGAATCCGAATGCAAGGGTATGGGAAATCAGGAATCAAAAACTCGGTGCTTCCATTTATCTCTACTGGCTCCATAGCCTGTTTTTGGGATATTGAATATGTCGCTGCTGCACTTGCCCCCAGGGAGGGAGCATTCATAACTCGCTCTCTTTTTCCCATTTCTAGGGCGTCAACGGCATTGCCGATCAGATTCATAAATACCTGATTGAGCGAGCTGGCATAGCATTCTACTAAGGGCAAATTGCCGTATTCTTTGATGATTTTCACAGTGTCGCGATCGGACTGGGCTTTGATCCGGTGCTGCAAAATCAACAGGGTACTCTCGATGCCTTCGTGAATGTCTACGCCTTTCTTTTGAGCTTGATCGCTTCTGGAAAAATTGCGTAAAGATATAACTAACTGGCGGATGCGCTCTACTCCGATTTTCATGGAACCCAAAATTTTGGGCAAATCTTCCGTAAGGAATTCGATGTCGATTTCTTCGGAGCACTCGCTAATTTCAGGGTGGGGATTGGGGTAGTGCTGGCGGTAGAGTTCTACCAAGCAGAGCAAATCTTTGGTGTATTCGCTGGCGTGGGACAGATTGCCGTAGATAAAGTTAACGGGGTTATTGATTTCGTGGGCGACTCCCGCCACCAGTTGTCCGAGAGTGGACATTTTCTCGGTTTGAATGAGTTGGGCTTGGGTATTGTGCAGTTCTATGACGGTTTTAGCTAGCTGTTCGGCTTTTACTCGATCGGCAGTTGCTGCATTGAGACTTTCTTGATAAAGTTCTGCTTGGTGAATGGCGATCGCAGCTTGAGCAGCTAAATGTTGCAGCAATTCCTGTTCTGCCGTTTGCCAAACTCTCGGCCCGGAACACTCATGGGCAATCAGCAACCCCCACACTTGGGAATCTTTGCCCATCAGGGGCACAATTAAACTGCCTCTCACCTGCAAATCTTCCAAAAATTCGCGGTGACAGGGTGTTAAATCATCAGTATAAATATCATTAATTGCTCGCACCCGTCCGGAGCGATAAAAGGAGTCTGAGCCTTCGACAAATAATGCTTGTGGAGATTTGATACCTAAAATTGACTGCCACTGGCCGCAAATAGCTTCGACAACTACTTCGCCCAGTTTGCCTGGGGCAAATTGGTAGATTACCGTGCGATCGGTATCCAACAAAACTCTGACTTCTCGCACAATAGTTTGCAGTATGATTTTCAAATCCAAGGTGCTGCGAATCTGGTCTCTAACTCGCGTTAATACTTGAGCAAAGTCCAAGGATTTTTGCAATTGGGCGGTGCGTTCTTGAACTTGGCGCTCCAAGTTGGCATTTAGGGCTTGCACTTCTTTATAAAGAACGTACTGCCCAATTGCCGCACAAAATTGGCTGCCTATAGCTAAAGCTTGCTCGATCTCCTCCCGGTTCCACTCCGGCGACTGACCTTTTTTGATTTCTCGCCAGACTTCAAAGGATTGTCTGGGAAGCCTTTGTGCAGCGCTGCTATCAAAGCGCCCCGCCCACATTTTTTCGGTATCAATTTCATTGCGGAAAATGGTCAAACAGCCGACTACTTGTTGTTGGTAGTGGAGCGGAATTACCAGCAAACCCCGAATTTTAGTAGCTTGGAAACCTGGAGCTAAAACTCTAAATTGAGGTTCTTTGTATAAGTCTGTAATTATCCACACTGGGAATTGAGAATTATTAAGAGTTGGGAATGTGGAAATTTCTTCGTTATTTTTGAATCCTTTGGTTAGCCATTGCTGCCAGAGAGGATGAGCTTCGATCTCCTTGACTATTTCCCAGTCTGGAAGTGTCGGTTGTTCTCCTGTGGTGAACAGTTCAAAGGTAGCATCACTTTGGGCCTTGGCAATGGAAAATGCTTGATCAATCTTGGGAACCGATAACTTTTCACCGTTGAGGTTCGGGGGGTTGAGATAGAGTCTGCCGCCGCTGCCGCCCAAAGCGGTGACTGTGGCTTCTAAACCCTGTTGCAGTTGAATGTTGGCGTGACCGTACAACAGGGCTGCTATGCGACTCACGGTAGCTTCCCGGGCGGCTTGAGAGCGGGTTTGCTGGAGGAGGAGGGCGTGGGCGATAGCGCTAGACAATTGATCTGATACCAGCTGAACTACTTCTAAATCTGCTGGTGAAATATTGAGGGGGGCACAGTGGTGAGACACTAAAAGTCCCCACAGTTTGATGTGAATTTTTTGATTGTTTCCTGGATCGTATCGAGTCACGCACGTCGGGGCATCGCAGATATCTGTTTTGCTGTTTTGCAACGCGATCCTGCGGTGCAAAATCGGCACGACTAAGGAAGATTGCACTCCCATGGCCATCAGGTAAGCTGTGTGGCAAGGATCGAGCGATCTGTAGTGGATCTCTTGATTTACTAAAGGTTGACCGGTGTCTGCAGCATCGAGGGGACTCAGGACGATCGTCCCGGAGTTAACATCTATGATTGTCCGCTGGCGCATACTCACATACATCTCCCTGGCGCGCGCGGGAATGTCGTCTGCTGGAAAGTGCAGCCCTTTCAAGGAAGGGAGACGGTTGTTATTAATTGACTCAGCAACCACTTCTCCACTCCCGTCGGCACTAAACCTGTAAATCATAATGCGATCTGTTTTCAAAAAAGACCGCACTTCTGCTACCGTACTCGTTAAAATATCTTCTAATTCTAGAGATTGGCGGATGCGTTCTGTTATCCGCCGTACCAAAACTTCTCTGTCTAATTTATGATGTAATTCTTGCGTATTTTCTGTAAGTTGCATAAATCTCCTTTTGTAATTATACAATGATCATAAAAAGTTTTGATCTGCTGTTGGAGCGCTCAAACTCAGGCTGAATCAGCCTGAGTTTTTGACTCAACCGATCTGTACAGTTAATCTGTGGCACACTGGTGAGAGACGACGGTGTATCACATTTGGCGCGCTGGGGTAAGGAAAATCTGCGATCGCGCGGGTTGAGTCCTTGCCTTCCACCTGCAGAGCGACTTAAGCAAATAATAATAATTATTTTAATCCTCTTATAAATTTCTCGCAATATTAAACTCTTACTATCAAAATTATTAATTGTTAAGATAACTTGACATTTGTTGTATAACTTCATATAATGATAATTAACGAAAGAATTGGAGTTTCTATCAGCGCGCAAGGCCCTGACGAATTTCCTTACGCACGCTCATCAGAATTTTACCCAAATGATTTTGACCGGTTCGGTCGCAGCCGCACCCCCAGTAGTAATCGGTTGGCGAATCCTCGACAATCACTTGCTCCGCTGTGGCGAGGAGAATAGCTTGAATGTCTGTATGAGCGAGAAACTTAGTTAAAACTGCTTCGCGCATAATAGGAATTTTCACCGCTTCCCAATCAGCGCGAATCTGGTGGTTCGGATCGCGACCTAATTTGGCGGCTTCTTGAGGAGTCGGTACGGCTCGAATCGTCGCCACTAATCTTTCATCAGTGCTGACAAATTTTTGGGCTTGATAGTAATGTTCCACAGTCAACCACTCTTGACCGTGCAGACTAATTTCGTGGAGTGAAAAATTAGAAAAGCAGCCGTAAGGCTCCTCTACTTTATAAAAATAAATTATCATTAGATTTGAGATTTTATATTTTACAGGATTTAGGTAGAATGTAATTATTCAGGCTGCGCCTCAAGCACCTTACCGCGCTCTTAGTAACGTGTCAAACCACTTTTTGCCTCCAGGAGTATTTGAGATTGATTCTTTGACACTCTCAGGCCTAAAGGCACTGAGATTCTTAAGATTTTGCAACCTTAATATCCTGAATTTTCAGGTTCCCAAACTCACCAGGTTTGCTCTGTGAGCGTGGTGATACCTTTTGGGCGTTTGAGTGTCTAGCACTCGGTTCCGCACAGTCCGCACGTACCATTTCCGATGCTCGATCTCTGATGGTTTTTGCAGGGCCAATATCGGCGTGTGACCTGTGACCGCATTGAGTACAAATGAATTTTTCTTTGTCTCGATTTGACTTGTCAATGTGTTTACATTTCCTGCATTCTTGGCTAGAGTATTTGGGATTAACTTTAATCACAATCTTTCCTTGCTTCGCAGCAAGATACTCAATTTTTAAAGTTAAGTTACCCCAACTTGAATCATAGATTGCGCGATTCAAACCTTTCTTACGAGATTGTCCATTCTTAAGAAATCGATTTTTCTCGTCAACTTTTACTTGGCATCGACGAATCATCCCAGAGATGTTTAAGTCCTCTAGGGCGATCGCATCAATATTTCTGGATGCAATTTGATTGGCAACTTTCCACTGGTAAGCATCACGCTTATTGGTGGCTTTTTGATGCAAACGTCCAACTATTTTTGCCGCTTTCTTGCGATTTTTACTACCTTTAACTTTACGGTTAACCCGTCGCTGTCTAATTTTTAAGAGTCGCTTGAACTTCTTGCTAGTTCCAAATTTGGGGTTTTCAATTTGAGTCCCATCGGATAGATGAACCAGTTTTGTAATCCCTAGATCGCATCCAATAATTTTATTGACTTCACTCAGAGGTTTAACAATTGAATTGGGAACTTCTTTGTCCTCAATTCTAATTGATACATACCAGCCATTTTGCCTTTTCCGAACAGTAGCGGCTTTGATGACATACCCATCGGGGATAGGGCGAGAATTGTAAAAGCGCATCCATCCCACTTTGGGCAAGTAGATTTTACTGCCTTGTATTTTTACGCCCATGACGCAAGTAAAGGATGTAAAATTACTGCGATTTTTAAACTTGGGAAACCCACGACCTTCAAAAAAGTTTTTGTAGGCAACATCTAACCGTTTAACATTTTGTTGCAGAACGGTTGAATCTATTCCAGCATACCAAGGGCGAGATGCTTTCAAACTTGGTAATGCCGTGATTTGAATATCACTGGCACTGCGTCTGGGATTTTTGTTTTTCCCTTCCTTGTCTACTTTTGAATCTTTCCAAGGTTCGCCACTTGCTCCATTTTTGCTAACAAAGCAAGTTAGCGGTGAAACTTCACTACAAGTCTTGATATCGCAGTAATCGCCTTGGATAAACTGCTGATTGTATTGGGTAATTCTGTCGTTTAGACACCAATTATAGTGACTTCTCAACATATCTACCCAAACCGACATTTTCAAGAATTGTGTTTGATTAGGACGTAACTTGTAGACATAGTTTGTTAGCAATCTCACTCACCTCCTTGTTTATATTTTAAGGTTTTTCGCCGCCTTTAAATATTAAGAATTAAGAAAAATTCACGGGGAATTTTAATCCCCCGTGTCGCTTACATCGAGCGGGCTAAAGCCACGCTCGTTTTCCGCTTTCCGACTATTTTTTTTGACACTCCTCGCCCTGAAGGCACGAGGATTCTTAAGACATTTCGATCTTAATATCCCTGGTAATAGGGTTCCCAGGCTGACCACGGAAAGCACATAGGTGTGTAGTCATATCTCCTCAAGAATGTTTTGGGCGTAGACTTTCCCCCAGTCCGGGGGTAGGTTTTTAAATCTTGTCTGATCTGCTTATTCTACCATATTCATTTGTTTAGATGGATGTGTTATTTTACTTGAAAATGGAAAAAGCCGTCCTACAAGGACGGGGTTTTAAACCCAATCTTCTGATAAGGAATTGGGATTTAAGAATATTCCTTCTTCCCTCGGACTTCGTTCTAAAACGGCATCAGCTTTTTAAGGGGGCGGTTAGCGATATCGGCATAACGCAGTTCGTCGCACAAAATTTTGCCGATCGACTCAGTAGCAATCGGCAATTTGACGCCTACGGCGAATTTATCTCAACTTTCACCTGGTCTTGCATTTTCCAGGTGTAGCTAATTTTGTTACCTTTCAGAGAAATAGCGGGCGTCCGGTCAAAATCCAGCCATTGGGCGATCGCCCCAGAAACGCCGCCGCCAGGTTTATTGCGAAGCAGAGACGCTTTTTCTAGTACCAAAACAGAACGTCCCTGCTTTGCGTGGTGATAAGCTGCTGTGCTACCTGCCGGGCCTGCACCGACAATAATGCCATCAAACATTTTTGGTTATGGGTAATTGGTTATGGTAATTGGTTATGGGGAACAGGGAATTAGTAACTGGTAATTGCTAACTCTTGAAGTGTTAAATCTTGAGTTTTTAACTCACTAATCACAACTCCTCGAGCGTCTGGGCGTTGTTCGCGGCCGGCTCTGTGCAATCTCAAAACTATTCCTATTCCCCATGCCCAATTTCCCATTCCCTAAACTGTCGTGATATCTTTCTCTTTCGCTGCCAGAACTTCTTCTATTTTGGCAATGTACTTGTCCGTCAGCTTTTGAATTTTATCTTGCAAGTCCCGCGATTCATCTTTAGAGATATCGCTGCTTTTTTCCTGCTTGCGAATCGAGTCAACGGCATCGCGGCGGATATTGCGAATTGCCACTTTACCTTCTTCAGCAAACTTACCGGCCATTTTGACAAATTCTTGGCGTCTGTCGCTCGTTAGCGGCGGAATGTTCAAGCGAATAACTGAACCGTCGTTGTTAGGCACGAGTCCTACATCTGACAGGGAAATCGCTTTTTCGATCGAGTTGAGCGCTGTGCGATCGAACGGTTGAATGGTGATCGTAGTCGCATCCGGCGTGCCGATATTGGCAAGGGATTTGATCGGAGTTGGAGAGCCGTAGTAGTCTACCATGACTCGATCGAGGAGGGAGGCGTTGGCCCGTCCCGTCCGAATAGTATTAAAAGACCGTTGAGTAGCCTCAACTGCCTTTTGCATATGATCTTCTGCTTCAGCTAACTTCACAAAAACCTCCGACAAGGGTTCCAATAGATTCTCCCATTACAGCTCGGTAGATGTTGCCCGACACCGAGAGGTCAAATACCATAATAGGAATATTATTTTCTTTGCAAAGGGCGATCGCGGTACTGTCCATCACCCGCAAGTCTTGATTCAAGACGTGTCCGTAGGTGAGGGTTTGATACCTGCGCGCGTTGGGGTTAAGGTGGGGGTCAGAATCGTACACCCCATCTACCTTAGTAGCCTTAAAAATCACCTCTGCATCAATTTCAGCCGCCCGCAGAGCGGCTGTAGTATCCGTAGTAAAAAAAGGATTGCCAGAACCGGCACCAAAAATCACTACTCGTTTTTTTTCGAGGTGGCGAATCGCCCGCCGCCGGATGTAGGGTTCAGCTACTTCTTGCATGGCGATCGCCGATTGCACCCTGGTTGGCACTCCTACTTGTTCCAGGGCATCCTGCAAAGTGATAGCATTCATCACCGTAGCAATCATGCCCACATAATCAGCCGTTGCCCGATCCATCCCTGCCGAAGCAGCTTTCACCCCGCGAAAAATGTTGCCGCCACCGACAACAATCGCGATTTGAATGCCTTCGGACACGACTTTGGCCACTTCCTGGGCGATCGACTGAACGACTATCGGATCGATGCCGTAGCCCAAGCTGCCCATCAGTGCTTCACCGCTGAGCTTCAGCAAAACTCGCTGATAAACCATCCCCATGCCGCCACTATTTTTTTACTCTGTTTGCCTCCACCATAAGATAGCAGTACAGGTGCATTTTGAACATCAATTGCCCGGAACAGGCATCGTGCTTGTGCTGCAAGAGAATTTGTTTGTTGCGCCGGCTGGCGGTTGGTGAACAAGTCCTCCTAGCCTGTTCCACAACGGGATTGATTTTTTGTGGGGTGGGTACTCTTAGCGGGCCCCTAAAAGACTCAATCCTTGGGAACGAAATTAAGAGCAGCAGAATTCATGCAGTAACGCTGACCGGTCGGTTTAGGCCCGTCGTTAAATACGTGACCTAGATGAGAGTCACAGACAGCACACAGTACCTCCGTGCGGCGCATGAACAAGGTGTTATCCGACTCACACTTGACATTTTCTTCGCTAACGGGAGCGTAGAAACTCGGCCAACCAGTACCGGAATCAAACTTTGTTTCAGATTTAAATAGCTCAGTGCCGCAGCAAATGCACTTATAAATTCCGGTTTTTTTGTTGTCGTGATATTCGCCACTAAAAGCTCTTTCCGTCCCTTTTTTGCGGGTGACTTTGAACTGTTCTGGAGTGAGTAGCTGTTTCCATTCTTCTTCGGTTTTTTGAACTTTTTCAGTCATGATGATTTGATGTTGGGTTTAGATGGTTTAACAAATAATTAGGTCAAGGTTTTTTGAAGTTTATGACTAGGACCAAAGAAACCCGGTTTCTCAGAAAAAAATGTGGGAAAACAAGACATTTAAGAAGAAACCTGGTTTCTGAAACAAGCCGGAGGAAGTCATCAGAAAAATGGGTAGAAACCTCGTCCTTTTAGGACGGCTTTACATTGTGCTTTTGGATACTACCGCCTTGGAACTGGTTGGTTCGGTGTACTTTTGTGTTGTACTTTCAGCGGGACAATTACCGCTTCAAACTTCCCAGTCCTGTACGCATAGTATTTTGCTCTTTTGAGCCTCCCTTGCGGGGTAGAAGAGACGACCTGCCAGGTCGTCTGTACTTCGCCAAAGTTATAGAGGCTTGTTAGGCTAATAGCACTGTTTTAGTGACCTTAAAACTGGTTAACTATTAGCGACAGAGCAAGGAACTAGCTTCGCATTCCAGGGTGTCGTGACCTTAATAACGTAGTCAATTAAGACGCTTGGCTGGTCAGAATGGCTCTCTAGATTTCTCCTTCAAGCCTCA
>NZ_JANMZH010000524.1:0-22755 GCF_031383065.1 Microcoleus sp. OTE_8_concoct_300
TTTTTTCATGTTTTTTGGCTTCAATCATTGGTAAAAGCTATGTTTCGCCAGAACACAATTGACAAAACTTATATTGCCGAGGAGAACTCGAATTCACTCATCTTTCTAAATGCTGTTTTCTCACTTTTTCAGCAAGCCCTAGCTAAAGCGGGTATTGGGTTTATTTTTGCTTTCGACTCTGACACGAAGCCGGAAACCCTAAAAAACGTCCGCTACCACGAAGCAAAGCTCACAAAAGTCCTAAAATCCTACGATTGCTCGGTACTATCGGTTACAGGTGACTGGGAACCGGGCGAGAAAGGGGAAACAAAAGGTATGGATGATTTCATCAACAAAAATGGGATTGAGGCTTTTAGAGCAATTCTGATGAAAGCGACAGAGCGTGACACTGAATCACCTGTGTCAGGCGATAGCGGTTCACTGAGCAAGTCCAAAAAACCACCCACCCCCCGTGGGATTGCAGCACAACTGGCTGAAGAGTATCGACCCCACTGGAAGTACCACGAAGAACAACAAACGTGGCGGGGATGGACTGGCAAGTGTTGGGAAAAGATAAAACCAGGGCCGTTTAAAAGCCTGATTGTCACTACGTTGGACGCAAAGGGCGTAAACTACGGCGGGATTGAATACGTTAATAACGTCATTGAGATGCTTAAGTGCTACTTGCGGGAGGTTCACTGGCAAACGTGGGATAAGTCCCGATACGTCAATTTTGAGAACTGCGTACTCAACGGCGATACCCTTGAAACCTTGCCACACTCACCCGGCATGGGGTTTACTTCCTATTTACCCTTTCCCTACCAGTCTCTAACGGGCGATTTAAGCGCCCCTCTGCAAGCGTTAAAGGCAAATTGCCCCAATATCCACCAGTTCTTCCAGACGGTGATGCAGGGTGACGCTAAAAAAATATTTAAGCTGCTGGCAATCATCAACAGTTGCCTCCGGTTTAACTTTTACGGATATCAGCAGTTTGTTCACTTTATTGGGGTTCCGGGTTCCGGTAAGGGTACTGGCGCGCGGTTGATGGAGAAAATTGTAGGGAAGGGCAATCACCAGCCATGTAGCCTCGAAAGTCTCAAAGACGGCTCAACCATTGCCAGCATCATTGATAAGCAATTGGTGGTTTTTGGGGATGAGCGTAAACCTGTGGGTGTTGACTCCATCCTCCGGCTAACTGGCGGTGATAGCGTCAATTACCGGGAAGTGTACCAGCCAGCAGCAAGTGCACACTTTTATGGACTACTCCTTATCTGTAGTAACGACCCAATATTTATGGGAAACACCACCGGGCTAGAGCGGCGCTTGTGTCTGGTTAATTTTGAAAACGCCATCCCAAAGCACTTGCGGAACTCGGAGATGGAAGCCAGCTTTGATGGCGAGATAGCGTCATTAATAGCGATCGCTCTTTCCCTACCTAGCAGCGAGGTAAAGCAGGCAATTCAGGGCATAGGCGATGCTGAGATTGCCGATTTCAAGGCGGCTGAATGGGATATGAAGATACGAATGGACAGCCTCGCGGCGTTCTTCGAGATGGAGCTAATTGTCGAGGACGGCGCACAAATCCGTGCGGGCGATCTGTTTGACAGTTATAAAGATTTTTGTGAGGAAATTAAAAAACCTGCGATGAGCCTGACAACTTTTTCGCCGGGTTTGGAGAAACTTTGCACGGAACTGCACCTACCAGTTGTTCGCGATCGGAGTGGTCGCCACGTCACTTTTGTCGGTTTAAGGTTGAGAGGTAAAAATGACTATCACCCTACCTACTCCCAACAATTAGCAGTGCTTTGCAGGACTTCTGACAGCACTAGCAGCACTTCTGCAGGACTTGGTGCAGGACTTCCACCCATACAGGATATAGCTTTGCAGGACTTGCAGGACTTACCCTCAAACATTTTGGGAAATTGTGAAAACACCGAGAAAACAGAAAGTGCAGTTCAAAAAAATCAGGAAAAATTAGAAGTAAAGGAAGTTACCCCCCCAAGTCCTGCAAGTCCTGCAAACCCCTTGCCTAGTAAGGCTTCAAGTCCTGCAACAAGTCCTGCAACAAGTCCTGCAGGCTCCCTGCAAAGTGCTGCAAACAAACGTTGGGCTAGCAAACTGGCTGACGAGATGCGGGAGGCTATTGCTGAGAGCGACCGCGAGAAGGCAAAGGAAATTATGGATCGAGTTGCCTCGTCCGCTCCTCAAGTCCGAGGATTTTTTGACAAGTGCCTTAGTCAAGACGAAAAAGTCAAAATCCGCTTGTTGAAAAATTCTAATTCGGTGTCCGAGCCAGTGGCAGCCAAGCAAACCCATCTTGCCATCGGCGACTTGGTGGAAATTACGCTAAGAAGCGACTACCAGGGGCAAAAAGGCGAGATTGTTGATATTGGGTATGGGAGTGCAGAAACTGACTACTACGTGGGGCTTGAGAATGAGAAGGTGATTCTTTCTGTTCCGAGGGATGAAGACCAGTTCACTTACTTGAGAAAACTGGAACAGTAGCACTCGGTACTAGCGTAAGGCTCTCCTGCGATATTTTCACCTGACACAAGTGATTTAATACTTGACAGAACTAAGGCAACCGTGTCAAGCTGTTAACAGTAAATCACCTGACACAAGTGAAATAACTAGAAATATCAATGATGCAAGCTTAGCTAACCTCAAGCACTATGAGGGTAAATGGAAGCACGGGCAAACTCGCACCATCCGAGTGCCAATTGTTCTAGCTGATCGGGTGCTGGCTCTAGCCAGACAGCTAGACAGCGGAGAATCGCTTGACACGAGTGATTTACCTGATGCTGCTGCCTTGCTCAACCAGTTGAAAGCCAAGCGCAAAAAGTCCACCGCATCACTCGCAGATGTGCAAGCAATCTTGGATATGTTGGGTAGTTTGTTGCCTTAACTCACCTCTCATCCAATGGCACGGGAGTGCAATCGTATTAATCCACACTATGCACATCTTGTGATTGTAGGTTTTCGGGTTCCGACCGGGAGAGCCAACCGCTCCTCAAAACCGAACAGTCTAAATGAGAAAATCATTTGACACAACGGCAAACAGGTTAGCATTCTCCAGCTTAGCCGCCTAACACGGGCGGCTATTCGTGAAAAAGCAAGATAGGACAGACAAGATAGGGAATAAGCTAGAAGATTGATAGAAGAGTTCGCTTGTAAGCGAGTATCAGGTAAGGGAGACTGAGGCAAGCAAACATATCTCAATAGGGTTCAAAAACCCCCTAAAATGGCTGTTTTGCTAGAGTGCTGATAGAAAACTGGTAATTAGACTCTGAAAGTATTGGTAAATGGTAAGTATATGATAGTTGTAGAAAACGTATCAAAACACTTTGGCAGTTTCCAAGCACTCGATCGAGTCAGCTTAGAAATTGAATCCGGTTCCCTAGTCGCATTGCTGGGCCCGTCTGGTTCCGGCAAGTCTACGCTGCTGCGGCTGATTGCCGGTTTAGAAATGCCCGACTCCGGCAAAATCTGGCTGACAGGCCAAGATGCCACCAATACTAGCGTCCAAGACCGCAATATTGGGTTTGTGTTTCAGCACTACGCGCTATTCAAGCACATGACAGTGCGAAAAAACATCGCTTTCGGCATGGAAATTCAGAAAATACCGCCGGCGAAAGTCAAATCCCGGGTAGAAGAATTGTTGAATTTAGTGCAATTGGGAGGATTGGGCAATAGATACCCGTCGCAACTTTCAGGAGGCCAGCGGCAGCGGGTGGCCCTCGCCAGAGCCCTGGCTGTGGAACCGAAAGTGTTACTGCTAGACGAACCTTTTGGAGCTCTCGATGCCAAAGTTCGCAAAGATTTGCGTGCTTGGTTGCGGCGACTTCATGACGAAGTTCACGTTACCACAGTCTTTGTGACGCACGATCAAGAAGAAGCGATGGAAGTTGCCGATCGAATTACGGTAATGAATAAAGGTAAAATCGAACAGGTAGGGACACCCGCAGAAATTTACGACAATCCAGCGAGTGCTTTCGTAATGAGTTTTATCGGTCCCGTCAATGTATTGCCCAGCAGTTCGAGGATGTTTCAAGCCAACGGCTTTGAATCAGCGCACCCGGAGATTTTCTTGCGCCCTCACGACGTACTAATTGAAACTACAGAAAATAGTGCCACAGTGCCTGCAAGAATCAGTCGCTTGATTCATTTGGGATGGGAAATTCAGGTAGAATTAACCTTAGATGACGGTCAAGTAGTAAACGCTAATTTGACGAGAGAAAGATTCGATACCTTGCACTTGCAGCCCCAGCAAAGAGTGTTCGTAAAGCCGAAAGATGCCAAGTCGTTTCCACTTTTTTATTCAATCTGATACCAATTCTGCAAACTACAGCTAAATTGTGATTGGATACCAAACTTAAAGGGACACCGCGCCGTGCCGTGTCCCTAATCTTTTATACTGACAACTGTCCCCTGACTACTGCGCGCTGAGTTAGTTTTTGATGTCGCTGACAGCTTTTTTGACCATTTGCTCAAAGGATGTAGTGCTTGTGTTGGAAGGATTTTTCATTTTGTCAATGTCAGCGGCTCCCTGAACTTCGTTGGGTCCTTCGCTAGCTTTTTTTTGAGTTTCTTCCAAGGACATCGGTTTTTTCAGGACAACTTCTTGAGATTCTTTTTCAATACCCAAAAGTTTGTCTTCACCTTTGGTGGGGCTGCTGGTAATGGCAAAAGCCGGGAAAGCATTAGACACAAACATCAAGGCACAAAAACAAACAGCTATTAAAGTGCGAACTAAACGCTTGGCAGGGAAGTTAAAGCCGATCAAAGACATAAACGATTTCTCCTTTTTTACAAGTTTTAATGACTGAAATTGTTGACAATTTGAGATGCAATCAAGTCCAGCACATTTTTTAGCTCAAGTCTGATAAAAGCAACTGATATTACGAAGTTGAACTCTTGAAAATTGAGCTAATATATATTTAGCTGAAAAAGCTGGGCTTTGAAATCATTCTCAGGGAAGATTTTGATTTATGTCTTCCGCTAGTTGAATATTATTACGTCTTCCGCTAGTTGAATATTAGACTTATTGCATAAATCTTTGATCGATCGGGAAAGGGCAGATGCAACGCAGAGGCTTTTCAAGATAGGAGAGCGAATGCATACAATTCAAGTTAGCGAGAAATTATGCGTCCAAGACCGATCTCGAAAAAATGGTTTGACGCGCTAATTATAGCGTAAGGTGCGCGCGGCGCACCCTACAGATAGAAATTATGCGTCCAGGACTAAACTGAATTACTGCTGTCGCACGGGAACTTGACATTTTGCTAGATAAGTTTTAATTTCTCCTACACTGAGTTGACCGTAATGCAGCAGGGAAGCCAGCAGTGCAGCTTCTGCTTTGCCCTCAGTCACGGCTTCGTAGATGTGGTGACAGTTGCCGGCGCCGCCGGAAGCAATGACGGGAATTTCGACAATTTCGGCGATGCTTCGGGTTAATTCCAAATCGTAACCGGCTTGAGTGCCGTCCGAGTCCATGCTGGTCACCAGAATTTCGCCGGCGCCGCGCTGTTCGGCTTCCTTGGCCCAGGCGATGGCATCTTTGCCAGTATTTTCTCGCCCTCCGCGCACGTACAGGTCCCAACCAGGATTATCCGCATCTGGCCGTTTGCGGGCGTCGATCGCCACTACAATGCACTGATTACCAAATCGATCGCTCGCTTTGTCAATTAAACTCGGATCGCGGACTGCCGCCGAATTAATACTCACCTTATCAGCGCCTGCCCTCAATAAACTTTTAATCGTGTCTAAGGATTGGATACCGCCGCCCACCGTCAAAGGGATAAATACTCGATCGGCCGTTCGGTACACCACATCAATAATAATGTCCCGGTCTTCGTGAGTCGCGGTAATGTCCAGAAACACCAACTCATCCGCGCCCGCATCGTTGTAAACCTGAGCCATTTCTACCGGATCGCCAGCATCTTGAAGGTTGACAAAATTGACACCTTTGACCACGCGACCGGCTTTGACATCCAGACAAGGCAAAATTCTTTTCGACAACATAAAATTCTCGTGTTTCTAATTTATTGACCGCCGCAGCCAGTCCAAGGCTTGGTTGATATCTTCAAAAACATGAAGTAAAGCCACAAATCTTAAAGATACCTTGTGTTTAACAATTCTCGGTCTGAGCCGGAGAGCCATTTTCCAGTTTTTTGGGGCCCCCTCAGCATAAATAAAACTTGGCTCGCAGTGGAAGCCGTGAGATTACGTAGAATATGAGTAGATAGTTATATTTTTGGCAAGAAGCAGCAAATTTGACTCCCCAGATACATCTTTGGGGTGAAAAATATGACGCTTTCGCTTATGATCTAAAAATAACCACCTTCGCTGGCGATAGAATTGTGGTTTGGCAATCCTGTATCGAGCCGGTGCATCGATCGACTAAACAATTTTAGATTTGAGAACGGCCGATTTGAGGTTTTTTAGCAGCAATCTCAGTTATAAGCCGCGCGGTAAAGTTAAAATTTAAAGTCTAAAACCTCAAACCGGTTGACTTGATGTAGTTTCTAGGGCTGTGGTGACTTTGCAAGCCAATCCACATTTGGTACTTCGTACAGAAAAAAGCGGCAATCGCTACTTGTCGCTCTCCGGCAGCAATTGCTGGACAGTAGGGCGGAGCGATGACAATAATTTTGTACTGAGTGATCGCTGGATTTCCCGTAATCACGCGATGTTACAGCAAATGGAGACAGGAGAGTTCTACTTGATAGACTTGGGCAGCCGGAACGGTTCCTTTGTCAACGGGCGGCGCGTCAGTATTCCTGTCACGCTCAGAAATGGCGATCGGATTATTTTCGGTCAAACCGAATTGGACTTCTACAACCCAACCGCCGGCCACCGGCACAATCCAATACACGAGACAGACTCTGAAGATTTTACGGCGACTTTGACAGTGCGCAGCCTGATTAGCGTCATGGTAATGGACATCCGAGACTATACAATTTTGACTAGGCAACTAGACGAAACCCTACTCTCAGAAGTCATCGGTAATTGGTTCCGCAAAGCAGGACAGATCATTCGCGAACACGGCAGTTGGGTGGACAAATACATCGGCGATGCCATCATGGCTGTCTGGTTCCACAAAACCAGCGGTGTCAGCAGCGAGGAAATGATGAGGATTTGCCAAGCTTTAAGCGAACTGCACAAGGCAACAGACGAACTCAGCAGCCGTTACCCCCTGCCTTTTCCTTTGCGAGTCGGCGCCGGCATCAATACCGGTTATGCAATGGTGGGAAATTCTGGCAGCAGCGACCGATCGGACTATACCGCCTTGGGAGATACTGTAAACGCAGCATTTCGCCTGGAATCTTGCACCAAGCAACTCGGCAAGGATATCGCTGTGGGAGAAACTACCTACAAATACCTCACCCAATTGGGTGCCCAGGGCGCTTTCGAGGAGCACACCGTTACTTTGAAGGGTTACGACCATCCCAGTGTGGCTTACGGCGGTACTTATTCTGACTTGAACGCTTTTCTCAAAAGGAAAGGAAAGAGTTCTCGATAGCTAGAAAATTGGGCGCGGGGCAAAAATTAACCTTTAAAATGGCAGTCCCAGTTTTTAATTGGGAGGGCTTTTTATAAACTTGCCTGCGATGCCTCAATTTAGTCATTAGTCATTAGTCATTAGTCATTAGTCATTAGTCAACACTCAACAGTTAACACTCAACACTCAACAGTTAACACTCAACACTCAAAAGTTAAATCGGGCAATATATCATATATTGTCCGTGGTGTCAATAGGTAAATGTAAATTTTCTAACAGCCCTCTACCTGTTGCGGATTTATCTGAAAAACTGCATAAGCAAAATGGTAGTCTCTACATAAATGCTGTGTATGAAATTGGGAGACAAAACTTCATGAAACGATTGGGTCGTCTATTGGCAGTATTGGGCTTAGTGCTGGGCTGCTTTGCATGGGCTGGAGACCAAAGCGCGATCGCGGCGACCTTGAGCCGTATCGTCTTGCCATCATCCTCGCTCCTCGCTGTTGAAGCTCCGGTTAGAACCAATCGCGCCGATGAGAAGCTTGCCACAGAATACGGCAAAAAACTTGATTTGAACAACAGCGCCGTCCGGGACTTTCGCGAATTTCGAGGGTTGTATCCCACTTTAGCTCGAGTAATTATTAAGAATGCTCCTTACGAAAAAGTTGAGGACGTACTCAACATTTCAGACTTGACGGAAGCTCAGAAAAAAGTGCTGCAAGCTAACCTGGACAAATTCACTGTAACTGAGCCTGAATCAGTCTTTCTTGAAGGAGACAACAGGTTGAATAATGGTCTCTACGACTAGGTAGCAGCGGGCCTCATTTGAAGGCAGAAGTCATTGGGCAGAAGGCAAACGGCCGAAAGAAAAGATTTTTTTCTCTTAGGCTGATGACTTCTGCCTTTAATTTATCAAGACTTACTTTCAACCACCATTTGGCAAAAGCCGGTAAAAATTCCCTAGCTAGATTGAAATAAGCGGGTTCCCCAGATTCCTCTGTAGACTCAATTCTTTAATCTAAAATCTAAAATATAAGCTCGATCGACTGACATTAATTCAACTCCCCAGATTCATCTGTGGAGTCAATTCTAAAATCTAAAATCTAAAATCTAAAATCGACTGGCGGCAGACTTATGACTGACAAATTTGACGTATTGGTAATAGGTGCTGGCGCGGCGGGTTTGTACACAGCACTTTGCCTGCCAGAGCATTTGCAGGTGGGCTTGATCAATAAAAATACCCTGCCTGTTTCTGCTAGTGATTGGGCTCAAGGAGGGATTGCTGCGGCGATCGCCCCTGAAGATTCCGCAGCGCTACACGTTCAGGATACACTGGCTGCAGGAGCCGGTCTTTGCGATTTGGATGCGGTGAAATTTTTAGTTGAGGAAGCTGGTGCTTGCATTGACTCCCTGGTGAAAATGGGGGTTGCATTCGATCGCACCGGCCCAGATTTAGCCCTCACCCTAGAAGCCGCCCACTCCCGCCGCCGAGTGCTCCACGCCGCCGACACTACGGGCAAAGCCGTTATCAGTACGCTGACAGCAAAAGTATTGAGCCGTAAAAACATTCACCTCGTATCTCCTGCGTTTGCTTTGAGTCTGTGGCTAGACGAAACCGGGCGCTGTCAGGGGATTAGCTCGATTTGCGGCTCACAAGTCAAGTGGCTGCGGGCCCAAGCCGTGGTGCTGGCAACAGGTGGCGGCGGACAGGTTTTTGCTCAAACGACCAATCCGTCGGTAAGTACCGGGGACGGGGTAGCAATTGCTTGGCGCGCCGGGGCGCTGCTGCGAGATTTAGAATTTGTGCAGTTTCACCCGACGGCACTCAGCAAAGTGGGTGCGCCTCGGTTTCTCATTAGCGAAGCGGTGCGGGGAGAAGGAGCTCATTTAGTTGATAGTAAGGGATATCGCTTTGCTTTTGACTCTCACCCCAGCGGGGAACTCGCCCCTCGGGATGTTGTCAGCCGCGCAATTTTCCGCCACTTGCAGAAGACGGGGGAACCTCATGTTTGGCTGGATTTGCGCCCGATTGCGGTCGATCGACTGCGCTACAGGTTTCCGAATATTATTCAAGTGTGCGCTGACTGGGGAATTGATATTTTTTCCGAACCGGTGCCGGTGACGCCCGCGGCCCATTACTGGATGGGAGGGATTGTGGCTGACAAGTTCAACCAAACATCGATTCCGGGTTTGTACGCGGTGGGAGAAACTGCGAGCACGGGGGTACACGGCGCTAATCGGTTGGCGAGCAATTCGCTGCTGGAATGTCTGGTTTTTGGGGCGCAGATGGGACTTTTGCAGCTAGAAGGTGGAAAGACCAAAACACTCAAAGATGAGTTCGATGGCGGGGAAATCTTGGAAAAATCGATTTGTCTTCATGACATTGAGGCGATCGAAAAGTTGCGGGTAGAATTGCCGAATTTGGTGTGGCAGAGTGCGGGAATTTGCAGGGGACAGCGGGATTTGGAAAGTGCGATCGTCCAAGTTGAGATTTGGCGGCAAGAATTTGCCTCTTTGCCTTTGAGTCAAACTTTGCTGAAGTTGCGGCCTGGAAAAACCCTTGATTTCTCACTTGCGGATGAGGAAACCAGCCGGCTATTGCGAAATTGGGGAGAAGTTGGCAATTTATTAGATATCGGCTATTTAATTCTCAAAAGTGCGGCTTTTCGGACTGAAAGTCGAGGCGGACATTACCGACTTGACTATCCCCTCACCGATCCGGGTTGGTGCAGTCACACTTTAATCCAGAACACCAATTGGTACAAAGAAAGCGTTAGAAGCACACAAGGCCTATAAGTGTTCGGATTTAGTAACTGTTCCAAAAACTGCATTAGCATCTAGCACGTAGAGGACAGGATAGGCTTTTTGAAATACTCACCGACCTGAAGGTGCGGTGATTCTTGACGCTTCACAGGGTTCTGCTACCGAAGTAGTCTGACAATCCCTCTGCGCCCGTTTATAGTCGTGGCGATTCCCCATCCCGACTTTCTCTATGTTTCTAGAAGCATTTTTATCTCTATCTTGCTCAGTACCACAACTCACACAAAGCACTGAACGAATAGACAAATCGATTTTACCCCATTTAAAACCACAGTCCGCACAAACTTGGCTAGTAGGTTCCCACCTGCTAATTACTTGAAACTCTCTGCCAAACTTTTCAGATTTGGTTTCACAGAGAGTCCTAAACTCCCTCCATCCTTGCTGACTAATCGCCCTTGAGAGTTTTCGATTTTTCAGCATCCCTGACACATTTAAATCTTCCCAAATAATCACTTGGTTTTCGTTGACTACTTTGGTTGACAATTTGTGCAGGAAATCTTTACGGGTATCGGCAATGCGATTATGTAATTTAGCAATCTTGATTCGAGTTACGTTTCTTCTTTTAGAATCTTTTGGCTGACGGGCCTCTTTGCGTTGGAGTTTACGAACTTTTTGGTCTAACTTTTTATAACTAGGACTTTCAGCTTTTTCGCCATTGCTCATTACTGCAAAAGTTTTAATCCCTAAGTCAATTCCGATACTTGGGTTTTTCGCCTCAGATTGAATTGGTTGAACTTCTACGACAAAACTTAGGAAATAACGATTTGCACAATCTTTGATTACTGTGACGGAGCTAGGTTGAGATGGGAGGCTTCTTGACCATATTGGGTTGACAATACCAATTTGAGCTAAATAGACACCGCCGTTTTTAATGGAAAAACCTCCAATTCTAAATCGCGCCGATTGGCTATTTGTTCTTTTCTTTAATTTAGGATACCCAACCTTACGACCTTTCCGCTTTCCTTTGCAGGAGTTGAAAAAGTTCTTGAAAGCTACTTCTCTCATCAGTTACAGACTGCTGTAAAGGGATATTAGAAACTTCACTCAACCAAGCTCTTTCTTCGGTCTTTTTCGCCTGAGTTATCACTACTTTTTGTAGTTGGGCCGAACTTGGCTTTTTTTCGGACTGTTTACAGAGGGCTAGGCTATCGTTCCAGACTACCCGGACGCATCCAAACAACTGAGCTAAGCTCTGCTGCTGTTGACAGGTCGGGTAGAATCTGTATCGAAACCTTGCTTTCATGGTTATATTGATATTGGTCTGTACGCTTAATTATATGTTGGTTTGCAAGTAATGACAACTTTTACCGCAGGGAACGCCATTCGGTTACAGAACTTAAGATACACTTGGTCTGTGTGACAAAGTATCGTCGGTCTGTATTCACAGGTGAAAGTATTGATTTGATTGAAAAGTCGTTTCGAGAGGTGGCCCAAAAAATGAATTTTCAAGTGCTGGAATTCAATGGCGAAGGCAATCATGTTCACGCGCTGATTGAGTATCCGCCTAAGTTGTCTATCTCTCAAATAGTTAACGCATTAAAAGGCGTTTCTAGCCGTCGTTACGGACAGGCTGGACATAAGAAGCCCCATAAAGAAGCATTGTGGAGTCCTAGCTATTTTGCTGTTTCTGTAGGGGGTGCGCCCTTAGAAGCTTTAAAGGAGTTGATTAGAAATCAAGAAAAGCCGTCCTAGAAGGACGGGGCTTGTATCCCAATTTCTTGGCCATAATTAACGTATGCCTGCCCAAGAGCAACAAAGATTCGGAATTCTTGCTCTACATTTTATGACCGTAGTGAGTGTATCTCTGTATCAGGAATTGTGACCTGGGGACGTTGTGTTGACATATGTTTTATTAAAAATCCCGCGCAGTGTCAATAGCTGTGAGGCTACGGACTGCGCTTTTAACCGTTAATCGCTTTCCATCCCGTGTCTAAAGCTAGAGCCCACAAATCTCGTTGATGGTGAATGTCCGCGAGTAGGAAATTAAAAAATTGGGTTCACCGCGTTCCCGTACCGTCACTTTGGGGATTCCCGTTCGGGGGTGGTTCGTATTGTTTGGGGTAATTTGGAAACCTAGAGGTTTGTGCAAGTGTCCAAACCGTGGAGGTCGATCGATCTTTTGTTAAGTTGGTGGTTGAGTTGCTGGCAAGTCGAGTCGCATTTGCGGTGCCAACTGTATTTAGTTGCAGGCAGGCCGCCAGAGTTGCCGTTGTTGTGAGCTGAATCAAAGTACGCATAGTATTCACATCCTTATTCAAATCACTGCCCTAAGTGCACGTTTGTAGCACCTATTATATCTATCTATTTGCATATTTTGCCTGAGTTCTTTACATTTTCTTTAATTAACTTTCGTAAGTTTACGTCAACAATTTTAATTCAAGGCTTTTTAGCGATTTTAATTTGGTTTCCGGTGTCAAGTTGGGATTTTTGTAATATCTGTAACATTTAGCAATACTTCGGAAAGTTTTTGATTGCCCAATGTGAAATAAGGGTTTCAGGGCGATTAAACAATCAAGCTACCAACCAAAAATCAAGGGTTTCAGACTACGACATAAAAATAGTCCGGACTATTGATTTAGATGAGATGGCAATTTCCTCTCATAAGTTTTATAGGTTTGTAAGTCTATCTAATGACAGATGACAGATTATACTATTTATAGTATTTTATATTGCAATACTTCGGACATTTTTTGAACGGTTTCAAAAAGCTTACAGGGCTTACGGTTTCAGAATCGAGGTATGTTTTCTTTCGTTAGCTGCACATCGGGCGCCTGCAAATAATATCGCCCCCACGGTCTAATTAGGGTTTGAGGTGTAAAAATTACTCAAATTTTGTGGGAAGTTTTGACCTTTTAAATTAAAAAATTGAAGAGTTGGGAATGGCTTATGAAGCTCGTGGTTGGGAGCGTACCTACAGTTTCCTTATTTTTTTAACTGGTATTAATTAATAAAAGTGATATTGATTTTTCCCGCGTTCCTTAGCACGATACATCGCAACATCGGCATTCTTGACTAAAATCTCTGGATCTTGACCGTCAAAGGGATATAAACTAATGCCAATACTTGTAGTTACAGAAACTGTATGTTCTTCTAAAATAAAAGGCTGGATGATGCCGTCGCAAATTTTTTCAGCTACTTTGGCAGCTTCCTCGCGACCTGGAATTGCGGGCAGAATCACTGTGAACTCGTCGCCACCCAACCGCGAGATTGTATCGCTGCCCCGCAAACATTTTTTGAGCCGACTGGCAACTGTTTTTAAGAGTAAATCGCCCACATTGTGTCCGAGAGTGTCGTTGATTGACTTAAATCCATCTAAATCTAAAAACAGTAAAGCTACCAATTCCTGATTGCTGGAGGCTTTTTCTAGAGACTGATGCAAGCATTCGTAAAACCTTTTGCGGTTGGGCAAACCGGTGAGAGCATCGTGATCAGCTTGGTGGCTGAGTTCAGCATTTTTTTGTTCTAGGGCTTTTGCACGGAGTTGGCGCTCAGTAATATCTCTGATTGCTCCGACTAAAAATAGGTTGCCTGCAGCATCTTTATGCAGGGATCTTTTAGTCGCAATCAGATGCGTAATTCCGTCAGCGTCGGTAAAATATTCTTCATTTTCTCGCGGCTGGTGAGTTTGCAAGACTAATTCGTCTTGTTGCCAAAATATATCGGCTTCGCCTTGGGGAAATAAATCGTAATCTGTGTGGCCGGTCAAATTTTCTAAAGGATAGCCGATAAACCGACAATATGCCTGATTCAAAACAACCCAGCGGTGATTTCGATCTTTGACAAAAATCGGGTCTGGAATTGTATCGATTAGTGATTGTAAAAATTCTTTAGACCGTTTTAATTCTTCTTGTAAATGAGCCAGATAACCGACAACGGCGCAGCCAGAACCCAAAAGACTGAGGATTGCAGGAATTAACGGCAGCCACCAACCGGCTAAAAAAGCTAAGTATAAACTGCCGCTGAGACCGAGACAGATACTTGACAAACAGCAAGCCGATCGACCCAGCGATCGCAAATTCCAAGTTACACTTGCTCCCGCCCAAGACCAGAGTAAAATCCACAGCAACTCCGCAGCCTCTGGCCAGACATTGATACCCCCGCGCCCATCGAGGGCAGCACTTAAAATTTGGCTCAACAAATGAGCCTGAAGTTCGACTCCCGGTATTTGCTGGGGAGGAGCAAACCAACCGGAGCTGTAAGAATTTTGGTAAAAGTCTTTGAGGCTGGGGGCATTTGAGCCGATCAAGACAGCGCGCGATCGCACAAAATCAGCGGGTACTTTGCCAGAAAGCACGTCGCTCATGGATGCAGTGCGGAAACTGCCTCGCGGGCCGCGCAGGTTGGTCAAAATTTGATAGCCGCGGCTGTCGGCTCGAACGTAAGCACCGTCATGCGGTTGAAAAGGTCGAAAAACCCCCTTGCCTAACTGCAAGTATTTAGGATTGGCTTTTGCTGATTGAGGGGAAATTCCTTCGCTTTCGAGGTAACGCAAAGCCAGTTTCAGCGCGAAACTTTTATGAGTTTTGCCGTCTCCTGGCCAAGCGTAGAGCAAAGTTCGGCGCACTTTTGAGTCAGCATCGATGACAACATTGTTGAAACCGATTCGATCGAGCTTGTCAAGTACCGGAGGCGGCCGAACTCCGAACCTGGTTTGGTCTGGCATCAACTCAATGCCGATTAAGTTGGGAATAGTTTTAAACGTTTTGAGCAATTCGGCGTTACCCGGTTGAGTTGGCAAATCTCGGTAAACGTCGAGGCCGATCGCCCGCGGCTTGCCAGCGTGCAATTTTTGCAGCAATTGGGTCAATACAGCATCCGAAATTGGGTAGCCGTATTTTTGCAAGTCAGCTTCTTTAATTTCTACAATGACGATGCGCGAGTCAATGGGTTCGGCCGGCCGCCAGCGCACAAACTGGTCGAAAGCAGCCCATTCCCACACCTGAAAAAATCCGAACCAGCGCATTACAATGACCGTACCGGCAACTGCACTCGCAGTAATCAATACTCGGCGTTCTCGATCAAGGCATTTTTTGATAGTTTCTAGCATATTTTCGGGATTTTTTCCTCGCCCTTCCAGCATCTTAAGCTACTACTACATATAGCTTTTACATCTCCGGGGCGATCGGCTCAGTCGATTTTATATTTTATATTTTAGATTTTAGATTTTAGATTTTAGATTTTAGATTATCCAATTTTTTGGTTTTTCGGCGCGGGTGAGTCGATCGATTTTAGATTTTAGATTTTAGATTTTAGATTTTCCAATTTTTTGATTTTTCGGTGCGGGCGAGTCGATCGATTTTAGATTTTAGATTTTAGATTTTAGATTTTCCAATTTTTTGATTTTTCGGTGCGGGCGAGTCTATTTTTTATTTTTTATTTTTTGATTTTTCGATGCGATCGGGCTGCAACTGCAGAAACCGGGTTTCTCAACCAAAATATATCATTTCAACAATGAGTCGGGAAGCAGAAATCCGGTTTCTTGAGTTTTTTGTGTATAGCAGATGTTGAAGGAAGAAGGAATAAGAAAGACCGAAGTTGCTATCGACCGCAATGGTTTCAGCAATTAAGAACCTTCTCAAAGTCGGGCGCGGTTGCTATAGAGGTTTTTGGGTAGATGAGGTACATAATCAAACTTAAAAACCTTTGCAACAGGGGTTTCGGCCTTAGATTTTTGTGAGCGCCGCTATCTACCTAGTTTTTACTAATTTTTTATTGATTATAGATGCGAAATTTTAGATGAATTACCCAGCACGATACAACTATCAACTCTGCTAAAAATCCGGAGCTTTCCGGGCAATAAACCTAAAATCTGCCATCTATAATCTCAACCTTTGCTATCAGTTTTGAAAGTTTCGCGGGCCGGTGTAACCCGATAATTCAGCGAGTTTCTCCAAAGATTGCGTCCCGGAATAAAACTGACCTTTAATCTCCCAAGTCGGGAAACCTTTAATATTCGCAGCACCAGCTTGGCAAATTTCAGCGCGGGAATTTTGCCCCCTGGGATCGCATTCAAAATAATCAATTAGTTGGGCTGCTTCTTTGCCGAACAGCATTTTTTGCTCGTGGCAGTGGGGACACCAGTAAGCGCCGTACTCTTTAGCGCCGATTTCTCGGAGGTGGCGGGCCAAAGCAAGTTCTGCCGGGCCGGAGGTCGTAGTGACGGCAGGGGCTACAATTCCGGGAGTAGAGACAGAAGCAGCAGGTGACCTGACGCTGTTATAAAGTCCCAAGGCGCCGATCGAACTCACCATTGCCACCAAAATGCCTGTAAACACCAACTGTCCGATATCTTCCCACTCGCGCCCGACTAGCACCAGCACAAACAGCGACAGTGAAAGTACGGCGGAACTGATGCAATAAATGCACAGTTCCTTAATTTCAAAAGCCATCAAATACATCAAATAGCTGCTGAAAATTACCATCGCAGCGGTGATGATAAATAGCGCTTGCCAAGTTTTGTTTTCTAGTTGAGAGTGCAGTCCTTTATTGGTGTTGGGATTGACGGCTTTGGGAGCCAATGCCAGGATTGCTATGCTCAGGTAAGCCAGACAACCTAACAAACTTAAAGGCACAGTGCCAAAGACTGTAGCGTAGGGACTGTTGAGAACTTTGTCGCAGCCGCTGGTGGGACAAATGACCGAGCCTGTCGTGAATTTAGCGATCGTGAGATAGGCCGTTTCTACGACGCCGATGGCTGCGATCGCTCCCATCACAGTTCTCGACCAGCGATGAATCCAAGGGGTTGAACGTCGGCGAATCATTTTTTGATTTGGTAATTGGTAATTGGGAATTGTTGACAGTTGACTGTTACCTAATGACTGATGACTCATAACTGATGACTACTGCCAACTGCCAACTGCCAACTGCCAACAGTCAACTGTCAACAATTCCCATTTTACGTTTTACTTGTGACTTTGCCCGGTTCCGGTGTTGGCCCTCTTGAGCCATTAGCGTCTCTGTTTTCCTGTTCGCGCTCTTTCTGTGACAAGCTGCGGCGGGCGGCTTCTACAAACTGACTGACGCGGATCGGATCTATCGGCTGCTCGATGCGGCCGTTTCGCTTCAGGGAACTCGATACAATTACGCCGTCAGCGGCCTGCATGAGGGTGGAAATGTTTTCCCACGAGGCGCCGCTACCGATGAAAACTGGAATTCCTGCCGCTGCTGCACTCGCGAGTTCTAAGTCTTCGAGATTGGGAGGGCTGCCTGTTGTCCAACCGGAAAGGATCACGGCGTCAGCTAAAGCGCGCCCGATCGTCTCTTGGACGGCTGTTGTCAAGTTGGGGCTGCCTAAGGGTCGCCCGTGCTTGACTAACACGTCTGCTAATATTTTGACATCGCTGCCCAATTCCCGGCGGTAGCGCAGTAGCTGGTGAGCTTGGCCTTCAATTAAGCCTTGGTCTGTAGCCATGATGCCGTTGAGGACGTTGACGCGGATGAATTGAGCACCCGTACAGGAGGCGATGGCGATCGCGCTGTGGGCGTCGTTTCGCAGGACGTTAATGCCGATCGGCAGCGTCACGAGATTGGTTAGCCTCTCGACTACCAGAGTCATGGCACTTACCACAGCCGGATCTACGCTGTCTTTGGCAAAAGGAGCGTCGAAAAAGTTCTCGACTATGATACCGTTTGCGCCACCCGAAGCCAGCGCTGTAGCCTCTTGCTCGGCTCTTCCGATAATAGCTTTGAGGTTTCCGCCCCAGCGGGGAGAAGTTGGCAAAGGCTGTAAATGTACGACACCGATTATGGGATTCGGCGTTTTGAATATTTGTTTTAAGTCCACGGATTTTCCTGAAACCACCAAGTTCACTGACGGCTGACGGCGGATTTTGACGGTATATTCTAGAATTCTATAGCAAATATGCTGAGAACCCCGTGTCTTTAGACCGGGGATGAAAGCTAGAGGCAGGCTTTAGCCTGCAAGTTACCTTCCATTGCTTTGCTTGTCGTTAGACTCTACAAAATGCTACTCTATTTTCTAGAGCCAGGGAAAACGAGCAATGTTAAACCTTAGTTACGAGTACAAATTGAAGCCAACCGCAGAGCAAGCTCAAGAAATTGAGCGGGTTCTAACGGTTTGTCGCAAGGTTTGGAACTACGCTTTGCGGGAACGCAAGGACTGGATCAACTCTCGTAAATGTGCGGTCAATGCTTGCTCGATTTCTAAGGAATACATCATTCCGCTTGATGCAGCTTACCCAAATTATTTGCAGCAAAGCAAATCATTGACAGAAGCAAAAGAGCAAATCCCAGAGCTAAAAACTGTCAACGCTCAAGTACTCCAACAAATCTTAAGACGACTGGAGACAGCTTTTGTGGATATGCAGCGCAAAGGAATGGGTTTCCCAAGGTTTAAAAACCTGTATCGGATGAGGTCGTTTGTATTCCCGCAAATGCTTAAAAATTGCATCCAAGGGAATTCGATTAAGCTTCCTCAACTGGGTCAAGTGGAACTCATTAAGTCTAGGGAGATACCAGACGGGTTTGTAATCAAGCAAGCTCGGATAGTTCGCAAGGCTTCAGGGTATTTTGTCGTGATGTCACTGAGGTGTGATGTTAACGTGCCCGACCCTGTAGCATCGGGAAATCCAATAGGGATCGATCTTGGTTTGGATCAATTCTTGGCAACATCTGATGGTGAATTAGTTAAACGTCCCAAGTTTTTGAAGACCAAACATCGCAAGCTGAAATTGCTGCAACGTCGGTTAAAGAACAAGAAAAAAGGGTCTAACAACCGCCACAAGCTAAACAGAAAGATAGCTAGACATCATCAGCATATTGCCGACACCCGCAAAGATTGGCATTTTAAGCAAGCTAATCATATTTGTGACCAGGCCCGAATGGTATTCGTCGAAGATATCGATTTCAGGGTTTGGGCTAAAGGGATGTTTTGCAAGCATACGCTAGATGCTGGGTTTGGCCAATTCGTGTCAATACTGCAATGGGTTTGCTGGAAACGAGGCGTATATTTTGGCAAGGTGAATAAAGATTACACCTCGCAGGTATGCCCTCAATGCGATACGCACACAGGTAAAAAGGAGCTCAAAGAAAGACTCCACCAATGCCCTGAGTGTGGTTACACGACGCATAGAGACGTAGCAGCCGCTCAAGTTATCCGAAATCGCGGATTGTCTGAGGAGGGACGCTTCTTGGACATTAAAGAAAATGCTTGTGGAGACGGTCTGACGGGGACTGGCAACGGTCTAGTTAAGAGTCGCGGAAGCAAGAAGAAGAAAGCTTGAGGGTGTGGCCCCGGCCCACCCTCAAGCAGCCTTTAAGAATCCCCGCGCTGGTCTGCCGGGGAGTACGTCAAATCCACGGGGGCGATTCGGATGACTCGATCGCGCGACCAACTTGCTAAAACCCCGAATTCAGCAGCAGTTTTTCGTTTTCGATCGAAGTTAATTGTTAAAAGTTGTTCTGATAATTTTGGCTGTCACCTCCGGATTGTGGGCAGCAATCGAAGTGTTGCTGCGCGTGCTGCTGGGTTTTGGCAATCCCTTGATTTACATTGCCGATGCCGAGTGTGGCTATTTGTTGGCGCCCAACCAGAGGGTGCGCCGCTTGGCTAACCGGATTGAGATTAACGAGTATTCGATGCGTAGCGGAGCGATCGCCCCGACACCCCCTCCAGGAACTCTGCGCGTCTTGCTGTTGGGAGATTCTGTCGCCAACGGCGGTTGGTGGACACATCAGACAGATACGATCTCGGAAATTATGGCTCGGGATTTGAGACTGCAAGTACAGAATCTGGCGAGCGATGCACAATTAGGTTCACAAGTCAAATATTCAGATTTTGAAGTTCTCAACGCCTCAGCCAATTCTTGGGGACCGAGGAATCAACTTGCTTACGCCAAGCGGTTCGGTGTTTTTGGGGCAAATGCTGTGGTGTTGCTGCTCAATACGGACGATTTTTTTGCATCGGCTCCCTGTCCTCTGGTTGTGGGGCGCGATCGATCTTACCCGGATCACAAACCCCGATCGGCTACGCTAGAGTTATTGAGCCGCTATCTGCTCCCTGCTGTGCCGACTCCCCAATTGGCAGCACCCGGAGCCACAAGCGGCGATGTAGTAGGCTGCAACTTAGAAGCTATTCGCCAAATCCAGAAAATAGCTGTATCCGCCAACGTCGAGTTTTTGCTAGCCGTCACACCCAAGCGAGGCGAATTCGGCGGCACGGGCCCTCGCGACTGGGAAGTCAAGGCTAGAGCGCGTCTCGCCGAACTCGTCGAAACAGAGAAAATTACTTACATAGATTTTCTTCCGATTTTCAATTGTGGGGCCGAACTTCCAACTTTGTATCGAGACAGCATTCACCTCAGTCCTCAAGGAAATCAGCTAGTGAGCAAAACCATCTGTCGTCAAATAGTCGCTCTTTTTTGGCTTGACACTCTCCGGCCTTAAGGCACGGGGATTCTTAAGACATTTCAGTCTTAATATCCCTATAGCTAGGGTTCCCAGGCTGACTACTCTGGGCACTACCGGTGCGTAGTCATATCTCCTCAAAAATGTTTTGGGCGTAGACTTTCCCCCAGTCCGGGGGTAGGTTTTTACATCTTGTCTGATTTGGTTATTCTACCATCTTCATTTGTTAAGATGGATTTGTTATTTTACTTAACAATGGAAAAAAGCCGTCCTACAAGGACAGGGTTTTCAACCCAATTTTCTGATAAATCCTAACCTCACCTCAAGACGGACAATTGCCCCCGACTCGTGTTGTGGAGAGCAAAAAAAATTAAACCTTAGTTCAAGCCCCCAGATTCATCTGCAGAGTCAATCTAAAGTCTAAAATCCTTCGACGCTCGCGCGAATCGAGTGAGCGCGGCTCGACGCTCGCGCTCGCCGAAATGCTCACTCACGCCCCCGTCTCAAATCTCAAATCGACTGACATCGAATCCGGTTGCATGGGAACAGTTACCGTCTTCAACGAACAACAACCCCAAACTGTAAAAGCACCCGGAAACGACACGATTTGTCTCAATTTAGCTAACTTGCAAAGTAGACTCTAGCTCTTTGGGATACCAAGCTTGACCGTCGAGAGCCATTTGCTCGATCGAACTCGCAAGCCGCAGAGCTTTGAGAGCTTGTTCTCCTCCCACAGAAGGCTGATTTCCACCCCGCACGCAATTAATAAAATGCTCCAATTCTGCGTGGAGCGGTTCAATATTGCTGGTGTAAACTTTCTCGATCAACCCATCTTGACGGTAAAGCACCTGACCGTAATCCGTCACGTAATTGGCGGTTGTTTGCCGGTGAATCAAGATTTCGTTGTTGAGAAAATCTGCCTCTGTCAGAGAATTCTTACAGTGAGCCACGATTGAACGGAGTTTGCGGTGCGTCACCTTACTGGCAGTCAAGGTGGCCACAATGCCGTTAGCAAAGTTCAGCGTCGCTGTCACATAGTCTAAATAACCTGAATCTGAGGCCCTGCTGCCGCTGGCCGTCAGCTTCACCACTTGGGAATCTGCCAATTCCAGGAGCAAGTCGATGTCGTGGATCATTAAATCCAAAACTACCGATACGTCGTTAGCCCGCTGGGAATACGGACTCATCCGGTGAGCTTCCAATGCCAGTAACTCTTCAGTTTTCAGCACTTTGCCGAGTTCCTGAAAAGCTGGATTGAAGCGCTCGATGTGACCCACTTGTAAAATCCGGTGGGCCTCAGCAGCCGCGTTGACCAAAGATTCGGCTTCGGCAATGCTAGCTGCGATCGGCTTTTCAATTAAAACGTGAACACCCGCTTGGAGACAAGACATCCCCACAGGGTGGTGCAGGCGAGTTGGAACGGCGACGCAAACTGCATCTACGTGGGCGAGCAAATCCCGGTAGTCTTCAAAGAAGCGAACCCGGTATTTGCTTGCTACATCTATTCCCCGCTCTACATTTATGTCTGCAACACCCACGAGTTCGATATCTTTTAGCAAGCTCAGAACTCGCGTGTGGTGCTGGCCCATATTGCCAACCCCAATCACCCCAATGCGGAGGGGTTCAGGTTGACTTCGCTGGGCGAAAACGTTTGCGTATCCCAATGACATCCTATCTAGCACTCCTGGATTCTCCTCCACCACCACAGGAATCAAGCCCCTTGGCTTCCCTCAGCTACTCACAGCCATCCAGATAGTACCACAGTCAAACTATTTGTGAAGAATTTCTAAGTTCAGTTGCGATTATCGCCTCAGACAATCAAGCATCCGCGAATCCTACACAAGGGCAGTATACTGGGGTCGAGTTTCAGGTAATTACGTATTGACAAAATTACTTAAATATGCTAAATCGGCGATCATCCTCCGCATCGCTACAACACAAATCAGTCGGAATATTTTTCCGGGATGCTCAAACATTTGTCTTGTTTAGCGGCAAAAGCAATAGTTGCCAAGTAAAAAATGATACAAAATTCAGCCGTAAGAACACCCATAGTAGTAGGGGTGTTGACATTTGGCAATGTTTGAATTCCC
>NZ_JANMZH010000525.1:0-19589 GCF_031383065.1 Microcoleus sp. OTE_8_concoct_300
TTTTTTCATGTTTTTTGGCTTCAATCATTGGTAAAAGCTATGTTTCGCCAGAACACAATTGACAAAACTTATATTGCCGAGGAGAACTCGAATTCACTCATCTTTCTAAATGCTGTTTTCTCACTTTTTCAGCAAGCCCTACTAAGTAGCCCGACTAAGCTGTACACCAAAAACTTCTTATTCATAACTCCACCTGATTTGAAAAATAACTAGGTTTCAATACTGGCTGCAGCAAAGCAAGACGCGATTATTCATGCAATAGCCAATGCGCTAAATAAATGGTTTTATGCCGTTGCTTTAGCCATCTGACGGCAAGATTCAGCACAACGACGGCAGGCTTGAGCGCACTTCTTACACGGCTCGTGGTCGTGCTTCTCACACTCAGTCGCACAGCGATCGCACGCTTCTGCACAAACCGCACACATTTGAGCGTGCAGGTCAGAATTACGAGCCATGAACCGAGCGCAGAGGGCGCAGGTATCCGCGCAATCGCGGCATAGCTTAATACATTGAGCCATCATCTGCACCATGTCACTGGTTAAGCAAGCGGTTCCGCATTGCTCACACTCACGAAGACAGTCGAGGCAATTCTGAATGCAGGTTTCTAGCAGAGATTGATGAGATTTAGTAGTAGTAGTAGTCATAGTTTTAAGCTCCTAAAGAATCAACACAACGAAGAACAGATTGTTATGCCCTTCACCTTGGTTAGGGGATGACTAAGTTCTTATATCTCTCAAGCTATGCTCAGACTATGAGAAACCTATGAGCGATTCAAGGTTTACGTCTTTAGGAAGATTTTTCCAGATTTTTGGCGATGAGCAATTCATTTCATCCTGATTTCATTATTTCCCATTATTATTGGAGGATTCCGACCACCTGACACCACAACCAGCCTGTAAAGGAGTTAGACTGATGAAAATTTTGGTGGTAGAAGATGATGAGGCAATTGCCGACCTACTTACTTATATGCTCTCCAACCAAAATTACGTGGTTGAAGTTGCTAACGATGGTGAGGCAGCTTGGGAACTGATTGTTGTTTATAACTATGATTTACTGCTGATAGATATTACGCTCCCTCGTTTAGACGGAATAAGTCTCTGTCGTAGAGTCAGAGCGCACGACTATAAAATGCCAATTATGCTGGTAACAGGGCGAGGCAGTGGTCACGATCAAGCGATCGGGCTAGATGCAGGTGCTGATGGGTACATGGTGAAACCGCTCGATCAGGAGGTATTGATTGCTCGAATTCGAGCCTTGCTGCGTCGCACAGGAACGGCTTTTCAATCTGTGCTGGAGAAGGGTAATTTGCGGCTCGATCCGACAAGTCGTGAAGTTACTTACGCAGGGCAACTTCTATCCTTAAGTCCCAAGGAGTTTTCGATCCTAGAGTTCTTTTTGCGGAATGGTCGTCAAGTCTTTACCTACAGCGTAATTTTGGATCAAATCTGGGCGTATGGAGAGACTCCTAGCGAAGATGCCGTGAGAACTCATATTAAGGGGCTACGGCAGAAATTTAGAGGGGTCGGGGCTCCCACAGATTTGATTGAAACGGTTTATGGACTGGGTTATCGGCTTAAACCAATCGCTGATTCAACCAAGACGGCTCAACTCACGTCTCATGAAGCGACTCAACCGATTGAACAACAAACCCTCAGCGCCTTATCCAAGCGTCAAGAAATCGATCGCGCATCAAACGACTTAACTACAGAACGAATCGAGCCGGAAGAGTCTCTGTTTGCGGATGAGCGTCCTTTGTTATTGATCGTCGATCCCGATCGCCAACTGGCCCAACAGTTGATGAATGAAGCGGTGGACTGGGGATTTCGGAGCGCGATCGCAACGACACTTTCCGAAGCCGAAACGAAAATTGAGCAGGATGCGCCTACCGTTGTGCTACTCGATCCCGATATTACTCATCCCACAACAGAGAGTTTAAGGCTGCTGGCAAAGCTCAGTCATCAAACTCCTTCTGTGCCAGTTCTAGTTTTAACCAGTCACGATCAATTAACCGATCGCCTAGAAGTTGCCCAACTCGGCGGACATAGTTTTTTACACAAACCCTTGCCCCCGGCTCAAGTGCTGAAAGCGATCGCACAAGCGGCACAACAAGCAAAGACAGCAAAGCAACGGGTGATGGTCGTCGATGCTGATCCCCAGATTCTTGCAACTCTAAAGGAGTTTCTAGAACCCTGGGGATTGAGCGTAACAACGCTGAACAATCCTCAACAATTTTGGGAAACGTTGAAATCCTGCTCGCCGCATCTGCTAATTTTAGATGTGAAAATGCCTGCTGTGAGCGGCGTTGAGCTTTGCAAAATTATCCGCAATAATTCGCGCTGGGGGCGCTTGCCGATCATTTTTTTGACGGCGCATACCGATGCTGCGATCGTCAATCAAATGTTTTCAGTGGGTGCAGATGACTTTGTGAGCAAGCCGATCGTAGGGCCAGAATTGGTCAGTCGCATCATCAATCGTCTAGAGCGGCTCAAACTCCTTCAGAATGCTGCTGAGACAGATTATTTGACCAAACTCTCTAACCGCCATAAGTCAACCCAAGACTTAAACAAATACCTTCAACTTGCAAATCAACAGGAGCAGCCGCTCTGTCTAGCAGTTCTGGACTTAGACAATCTCAAAGAGATCAACGATCGTCACGGGTACAATACTGGCGACATGGTGATGCGTCAGTGGGGACAGTTGCTCCGGCAGACTTTTAGGCAAAATGCAGTCGTTGCTCGCTGGGAGAGCGATGAATTTGTGGTTGCCTTATCTAGCATGATTAAGGCAGATGGTATTCAAAGACTCACTCAATTATTAGCAACGCTCCACCACAGAAAATTTGTTGCTCCCGAGCAAACTCAATTTCGGATCACATTTAGCGCTGGCATTGCTCAATATCCAGATGATGGAACGGATTTGCATTCTCTTTATCAAGCCGCATCCGAAGCCTTGCATCAGTCTAAAGTTGCTGGGTGTGCTTGTATTTTTTCTACGGAAGACTGTAGGGCTATTCTCAAACAAACGAAGTCTTAATTCATTATTAAAATTCTCAACTCCAATTTTTCTTAACTCCTTATAAGTTCCTCAGATTGTTTTATTACAGTCAAATAGGACTAACCACTCGGTAAATCAGGCTCTATTGGCGAACTTTTTGCGCTACCAATAGCATAGTCAAGATTTTCAGGCGCTGCTTAACCTGGGTATGAAAAAAATAAGTTGAAAATCCAGAAGCTTTTTGCCTCCGGGTTTATATGACTGGCATATTTAGCCTTTCATACCGTAAATCAGCAACGCCGATTTTCACAACAGAACGCGATCGTCAACCCCGACGAAAACTCCATAGTCGGTCACTACCCATCCAAAGCATCCTACGTGGGAAATATCTATGTTTGAAACGCTATTTACGCCCAATCCCAGTGTTGAAGCTAAAGTCAGTATCCGTCCTCGCAAAGGTGTCATTATTGGTGCCGGGCAGGTGGGAATGGCGTGTGCCTACTCAATGATTATCCAGAACTGCTTTGATGAGTTGGTTCTTCAGGATATTCAGACAGAGCGGCTTCAGGGAGAAGTCATGGATCTGATACATGGCACTCCCTTTATCGGTTCTGTCAATATCAAAGCTGGAACCGTTACCGATGCAGGGCAGGATGCAGACCTGGTTATTATCACGGCTGGAGCTAGCCAGAAGCCGGGAGAGAGCAGACTGGATCTTGTTGAACGTAACGTTGTCATCTTTAAAAGCTTGATTGCAGATGTGATCAAATATTGTCCCAATGCCACCCTACTGGTTGTGAGTAATCCCGTAGACATAATGACATACGTGACCCTTAAACTCTCTGGATTTCCTGCGGCCAGGGTAATAGGCTCTGGAACAGTTCTTGACTCTGCCCGTTTCCGTACCCTGCTGGCAGAGAAGATGGGAATTGATGCACGAAGCGTTCATGCTTACATCATTGGCGAACATGGCGACAGTGAAGTACCCGTCTGGAGCAAGGTGAATGTTGCCGGAATGCCTCTCTATAATGAGCAGCGTAGCCCATCGCTAGACAACGCCAATCTAAATGAGATTTTTGAGCACGTCAAGAACGCTGCCTACGAAATCATCAAACTCAAGGGGTGCACTTCCTATGCGATCGGGCTGGCAACGACCGAAATAGTCAAGACTATTCTTCACGGTCAGGAACGCATCCTTACGGTTAGCAACCTTGTAAATGGGTTCTACGGCATTCACGATGTATGTCTCAGTCTACCCTCTGTTGTGAATGAAAAAGGTGTCATTAAAACTGTCAACCTCACCCTTAACGACACGGAGCAACAGCAACTCATTCATTCTGCACAAGTCCTACGTGACATTTTTGACAAGCTGACGCTTTAGTGCCGCGCCAGCTTTGTATGAACGAAACACTTGATGAACAACCTCTCTTAACTCCTCATAAGTTCCTCAGATTGTTTTATTACAGTCAAAGTGCGTATGTAAGGACTGTTGCATACAATCACCTCCGATCGCGCGCATTCTGGCATTGGGGAAGGTTTTGTATATCAGATTTAGGGCGAGCAATGATTTTAAAATTAGCAGTGGAGAACAGTAATGTGAGATATCGATGAAATGGGACAAAAAGAAATACACGAACTGCTACATAAAGTAGGATATGGACACCTCGGCTGCATAGGCGAAGGGTATCCATATATTGTGCCTATGCACTATTACCTTAAAGACTCAGAAATATATATCTTCACAACGGTGGGAATGAAGACTCAGTATATGGATGCAAATCCAAAAGTTTGCTTACAGATCGAAGAAGTTCACGATCGGGTGCACTGGCGCAGTGTTGTTGTGAATGGTCGCGCTGAACGCCTCACTGAGCAGTAAGATATTGAGCGGGTGATGTAATTTGTCAAAACGCAGAATCCAACACTTTCGCCTGCGATCAATCGAACCTGGATCGATGCTTGGGGACGTGCAGAAGTAATTGCAATTTACCGCATTCACGAGAGTGAAATGAGCGGACGAACGACTTATGGAGTCAGCAGTCGGTAAGAACAGATATACCTCAATTAAGTTTTACTAAAACATTCATAAAGGTAGAGATTATATTGAGCAACTTTTGTTAAAGTTCAGTTGACAGCCGGACAAATTGTAATAAAGGAAACCAATTCATGGCATATACACATACGATTGTTGCTTCTTTCCCCTCCCATGCAGAAGCAGAAAGGGTTGTATTGGAGTTGCAAAAAGAAGGCTTCGATATGCAAAAGCTCTCAATCATTGGCAAAGACTACCAGACTACTGAAAATGTGCGCGGATTTCTAACCTGGAAAGATACAGCTAAAGCTGGAGCCGCAGAAGGTGGTTATTGGGGTAGCTTCGTCGGAGGTTTATTTGGCATTTTAGCAGGTGCTGGAGTGCTGTTTATTCCCGGAATGGCTCCGCTCATTATTGCTGGCCCCGTTGCTGGAGTGTTGGCAGGTTGGTTGGAAGGAACGCTTGTTGGTGGCGCTGGTGCTGCTGCTGTAGGAGGACTAGCGGGTGCCTTGGGAGGATTAGGAATCCCGAAGAATGAGGTACTGAAGTACGAGACTAAAATCCAAGCAGGGGAGTTCACGATCCTTGTGACAGGCAGTAACGAGGATGTCAGTCAGGTGAAGCAGAGACTAGACAGAATCAGTCATGAAGTTAGTATGTCGATCGCTGTTTAACGCTTTGAACTAACAGCACTAAAATAGTGAAACTTAGCAACTATTGTATTGCTCTTTTTGTTTTTAAGATTTTTTCACAACGAATGATAATGACAAATAAAATTGACATCAACAAATCTTTGCCCCGTGAGCGGTGGGGTGAATTTTTCGATCAGTTTACTGATGGCAATCGCGGACGGCATATTGCCATCGAAATCATCAATTCCGAACTCGGTGATGCAGAACTGATTCAGGACGCACCTCTTCATGCGATGGTTTACGATCGCCCTGGCAAGGGAGATGGTTTGGTGATTGAAGTGGGTAAAGATGAGGTGACTTATGCTCACACGATCGATTCACCAACTGAAATTTTAACCGGACAGGACTCAAACGGCGTGATGATGGCGGTTCGGATTAGTGACGCTGCTGGGACACAAACATTGATTAAGCTACAAGCTAGTTGATGGGGTTGAATCATGCTGGGTTCAGCTTATTTCAGCACCCAATGTTTTAGGCTCCACACTCAATAACCCACAGAAGTGAATTCATATCTCATCAGGAGCGGTTGCCACTGATCTCTCTACCCCGATATGAGTACGGTTAATCGTTAGGATTTGGCGCGAGTGATGTTTGGCATCCATGCCTTTAGTAAATGTTAAAAACAACCGCTAAAACTTAAGTCGATCTAGTTCTGAAAATCTACCAAATAAGGAGAAAATTATGACAGAGATCGTGAGCCGCGAGATTCGGCTAGTCTCCCGCCCCAAGGGGATTCCCACCGCAGATAACTTTGCGATCGCCGAGACCAAACTAGACCCACTTCAAGATGGGCAAGTGCTCGTTCACAATCTCTATATGTCAGTCGATCCATATATGCGGGGTCGCATGAACGAGGGCAAATCCTATGTTCCATCTTTCCAGTTAGGCAAAGCACTGGAAGGCGGCGCAGTCGGCGAGGTAATCGAGTCGCGTGCCCAGGAATTCAAGCCGGGTGATGTTGTCACTTCCAACTATGGCTGGCGGGAATACTTCATAGCTGCACCAAAAGATTTGCATCAGGTTAGCCGCGAGATTCAACCGCCCTCAGTTTACCTCGGTGCCCTCGGCATGACAGGTATGACTGCTTGGGTTGGGTTGAATTTGGTAGAAGTCAAAGCCGGCGATGTTATTTTTGTTTCGGGAGCCGCAGGCGCGGTGGGAAATGTCGCCGGACAACTGGCTTTATTGCGCGGATGCCATGTCATCGGGTCTGCTGGGTCAATGGAAAAAATCAAGTTTCTGCGGGAAGAATGCGGATTTGATAGCGCCTTCGATTACAAGGCCGGCCCTGTCCTCGAACAACTGAATCAGGCAGCACCAGACGGAATTGATGTCTATTTCGATAACGTAGGAGGCGAAACGCTGGAAGCGGCGCTTTCAGCATTGCGCGTACACGGTCGGATTATCGCTTGTGGCAGCATCTCCGGTTATAACGATGAAAAGCCCCAGCCGGGCCCTTCCAATCTATTTAATATGATTGGCAAACGCTTGACGATGAAAGGGCTAATCGTTAGAGATTGGCTCGATCGCCAGAGTGAATTTGAACAAGAAGTGGGCGGCTATTTCCAAGCTGGGAAATTGAAGAATAAGGAAACAGTAGTAGCAGGAATCGATCGAGCAGTGGATGCGTTCATCGGTCTTTTTGAAGGTAAAAATGTGGGTAAAATGGTGGTTAAATTGGATTAAATTTCCACTAATTTAGTCGGCATTTGCTTCATTATTTTAGCAAGTTGAAACCCTAGCTCGCTTATCGTTATTTGGTTTAAGAAAGTATGGATCTTCAACTATCAGATCGGATTGCATTAGTCAGTGGTTCAACTGCCGGAATTGGACTCGCGATCGCCACGACACTTGCCCAAGAAGGAGCAACTGTCATTGTCAATGGCAGAACGCAAGAGCGCGTAAACGATGCCCTCAAAAGCATTCAGCAAAGTGTCCCCAATGCCAAACTTCAGGGAATTGCTGCCGATTTGGGAACAACCGCAGGAGTTGAATAGTTGTTTCAACAGGTGCAAGAAGTCAACATTTTGGTCAACAACTTAGGAATTTATGGCTCCAAAGCATTTGAAGATATCTCCGATGAGGAGTGGATGAACATTCTGGAAGTAAACGTTATGAGCGGTGTTCGGCTCTCCCGTCATTACTTACCTTTGATGCTAAAAAAAGATTGGGGACGAATTATTTTCATCTCTAGTGAATCTGCCTTGAATATTCCCGCCGAAATGATTCACTATGGCGTTACCAAGACTGCACAAGTAGCCTTGAGTCGTGGTTTAGCTGAAACAACGGCAGGCAGTCGTGTCACGGTAAATACAGTATTGCCAGGGCCAACCCGTTCCGAAGGAGTAGAAACTTTCATCGAGGGACTCGCCAAGGATCAAAATATTTCACCCGAACAAGTTGAGAAAGAGTTTTTTACCAAGACTCGTCCATCTTCACTGATTCAGCGATTTGCTTCAACGTCGGAAGTTGCGGCGTTAGTTGCATTTGTTGCTAGTCCTTTAGCCTCTGCAATTAATGGTGCTGCCTTGCGAGTCGAAGGTGGAGTGGTGCGATCGATTGTTTAATAAATTTGCCTTCCTAGATCGTTTTCACAATCAGGAGTATGAATTCCCAGTCGCGATCGTTGGTACGGTTCGCGATCGCATTATTAAAAATATATTCATTCCGGTGTCGCCGGATTCGATCTTACTACCCACCGCGAAATAACCCCAATTAAGAGGTCAGTGATGCCAACTGCAACGAACTTTAAGGACTATTATGCCATCCTGGGAACGAGCAAAACGGCAACCCCTGAAGAAATCAAACGGGCTTACCGCAAACTGGCCCGCAAGTATCATCCTGACCTCAATCCTGGGGATAAAGATGCAGAGGCAAAGTTCAAAGACTTGAACGAAGCAAATGAGGTACTTTCCGATCCTGAAAACCGGCAAAAGTACGATCGCTTTGGTCAACATTGGAATCAGCCGGGATACACTGAAGCGCCAACCCCTAGAGGAACTAATGTTTCGGCGGAAGACTTTGATCGCTACGACGACTTTGATTCATTTATCAACGATTTATTGGGAGGAATGAAAGGTGGATCGAAACGTAGAACCCAGAACTATCAAACTGCGACCAATGGCTTTAATGATTTTGGTGACGGATTTCGTTCTCAAGCGCCTGCACCGGATACCGAAGCCGCGATCGCGCTCACATTTTCCGAAGCTTTTCACGGTGTCCAGAAACGGCTACAACTCGACGATGAAACAATCAATGTCCGCATTCCCGCAGGGGCAAAACCAGGTAGTCGAATTCGACTCAAAGGTAAAGGTCGTCCTAGTCCATTCTCTCAACAGCGCGGCGATTTGTATCTAACTATCGAAATTTTGCCGCATTCCTTCTTTCGATTCGAGGGTGATGACCTAGTTTGTGACATTCCAATTCGCCCCGATGAAGCCGTTTTAGGAGCAGAAATCAGCGTGCCAACTCCCGATGGTAGCGTGACGATGAAAGTTCCTAAAGGAGTGCGATCGGGACAATCGCTCAGACTGCGCGGCAAAGGCTGGACATTGCAAAAAGGGGGACGCGGTGACTTACTCGCCAAACTTCTAATTGTCACGCCAAAAGACTTAAGTGCGATCGAGCAAGAATGCTACGAAAAAATCCAGGCAAATACGAGTTTTAACCCCCGTACCCAGTTAGAGGAAATTAAGTTATGAGCTTTAGCCTTTCAAAAATTGTGGTTTCACCCAAAGGTGAGCAACTCTATACCTTTGAATATGCTGCATTGATCACTGAGACTTCGATTACGGTTGTCGAGGTTTATGTCAAGTTGGGTATCATTGACGCGATCGGCGACCTGCTGCATTCCCGCGAGATTGCTCGTATTGCTCAGATTCAGCGGTTGCGTCAAGACTTGGGCTTGAACTTAGTCGGAGCCGCAATGGTGTTAGATATGGCTCAAGAAATTGCCCAATTACGAGCACAACTTAGGGCGTACCAGTTCTGAAATGGTATCAAAAAAGGTTGATAACTCATCAGGGTAGAAAACCGAACGATCAAAACTACAAAAGCAAATCAAAAAAAATTATGCTTTCACCAGTTGATATCAATACCATAAGTGGCTTATCTGAACAAGACGCGATCGCCCGACTCAAAGATGAAGGCTACAATGAACTTCCCTCAGCACAATCGCGCAATCTTTTCTCGATCGCTTGGGAAATTATTCAAGATCCGATCTTTCTCTTGCTAGTCGGTGGTGGTGTCATTTATTGGGTTTTAGGCGACCTACAAGAAGCCCTAATTTTGTTAGGATTCGTCTTTTTTATCACCGGAATTAGTCTCTACCAAGAAGGCAAAACCGAACACGCCTTAGAAGCCTTGCGCGATCTTTCCAGTCCTCGCGCCTTGGTGATTCGGGATGGGGAGCAAAAACGGATTGCAGGGCGAGAAGTCGTTCGGGAAGATATCTTAGTTCTAGCAGAAGGCGATCGCGTACCTGCGGATGCGATCGTGCTTTCTTGCTCCAATTTCTCCACCGACGAATCGTTATTAACCGGGGAATCTTTACCAGTTCGTAAAGTTGCGGCGGTGGGTAACGTAGAAATGGCGCGTCCGGGAGGAGATGAGTTACCATTTGTATTTTCTGGCACCTTAGTTGTTCAGGGTCAGGGAATAGCTAAAGTCCAAGCGATCGGTCCTAAAACAGAGATGGGCAAGATTGGCAAAGCCTTACAAAAAGTGAAGTCAGAACCGACACCTTTGCAACAGGAAATGAATCGGTTAGTGAGTCGTTTGTTTGGCATCGCTTTACTATTGTGTGTCGCGATCGTAGTAATTTATGGGTTCACGCGAGGAGATTGGCTCAAAGGATTTCTGGCAGGAATTACGTTAGCAATGGCAATTTTGCCAAATGAATTTCCAGTTGTTGTGACAATCTTCTTAGCATTAGGAGCTTGGCGAATTTGTCAAAATCATGTCTTAGCTCGTCGCACTTCAGCGGTTGAAACATTAGGTTCTGCAACGGTTTTATGTGTGGATAAAACCGGGACTCTGACTCAGAATATTATGGCTGTGCAACAACTATTTGCATACAACCAAGAAGAAAATTCTCAGCCATATAATTTGGAATTACATTCACAAGAACCGCTCCCTGAATCGGTGCATGAATTAGTAGAATTTTCCATTCTGGCAAGCCAAAGAGATCCTTTCGATCCAATGGAGAAAGCATTTAAGCAATTAGGCGATCGCGCTCTAGCAAATACCGAACATTTGCATAACGATTGGAAACTATTACGAGAATATCCGCTCTCACCGGATCTATTAGCAATGTCTCACGTTTGGCAGTCAGCCGATAGCAAACAGTATGAAATTGCTGCCAAAGGAGCGCCGGAAGCGATCGCGGATCTGTGTCATTTCACACCCGAACAGCAGCAAATTATAGCCGCGCAAATCAAGAAAATGGCAGAGCAAGGATTGCGGGTATTAGGTGTTGCTAAAGCATCTCTTATTGATGCACCGCCCCCGTTTTTGCCTCCTCATCCGTCGCTCAGTCCCGATCGTTTACCCGATAAACAACATGACTTTCCTTTTCAATTTCTAGGATTAGTTGGACTGTCCGATCCAGTGCGTCCAACCGTTGCGGCGGCAATTAAAGAATGTTATACCGCTGGTATTCGAGTCGTGATGATTACAGGTGATTATCCAGAAACTGCTCAAACCATTGCTCGTCAAGTTGGATTAATGCAAATGGGAGCCATCGTAACTGGAGCAGAATTAGATCGCATGAGTGACGATGAACTTCAGCAGCGCATTCAAAGTACAAATATCTTTGCAAGAGCCGTTCCCGAACAAAAATTACGGATAGTTAATGCTTTGAAATCCAAGGGCGAAATCGTTGCCATGACAGGGGATGGTGTGAATGATGCGCCTGCCTTAAAATCTGCCCAAATTGGTATAGCAATGGGTCAGCGAGGCACAGATGTGGCCCGTGAATCTGCGGCTTTAGTATTATTAGAGGATGATTTTTCATCCATCGTGCAAGCGGTCAAACTTGGACGACGAATTTTTGATAATCTCCGCACAGCAATGGCATATCTTCTAGCAATTCACATTCCAATTGCAGGGATGTCTTTAATTCCAGTTTTGTTTAAGTTGCCGTTAGTATTACTTCCCGTTCACGTTGCATTTCTCCATTTGATTATCGATCCAGCTTGCTCAATTGTGTTAGAAGCCGAACCCGCAGAACCAACAGTAATGAAGCGTCCTCCCCGCAACTCCAAAGAGCCCTTATTTGGCAAGAAAACTGTGGGATTGGCGGTGTTACAAGGCGGCGGAATCTTAGTAATTGTTCTCGCAATCTATGGGACATCGCTATATCTAGGAGAAGGCGAACTTAATGCCCGTGCATTAACCTTTACAGCATTAATTTTGGCAAATTTAGGGCTAATTTTGAGCGCAAGTTCAACCTCGCCCCTCAGTTTAAAAATACTTAGAACCTCCAATGCTGCCCTTTGGTGGGTGATGGGTGGGGGAATATTTTTTATGGCAATCGTGCTTTACTTTCCCTTCTTGCGTAATTTGTTTAGCTTCTCTTTTCTGCATCCGATCGATCTTGCTATTTGTCTCCTCGGTGGAGGAATTAGCTTGGTCTGGTTTGAACAGTTAAAGTTAATCAATCAATCCCAAGGAGTTATTAACTCTAAATCAAGAAAACCTATCGCAGAACATCTATAATGACATTCATACAAGCTTGGCAATTCCTAACACTTATGCTGGCTTCCTTTAGTCTCAGTTTGTCTATGACACAGAGGAATAGGTTTGACCACACGCTTTGCTTGTCAGACAGAAATAATCATCTTTCATTGTCGGGATCAATTCTATGGTTCATCCTCACGAACACAGCCATTCTCCTAAAACATACAATCGAGCCTTTTTGATTGGAACGAGTTTAAATGTCAGCTTTGTATTAGTTGAAGCTTGGTTTGGAGTAATTACTCATTCGCTAGCATTACTAGCAGATGCTGGACATAATCTCAGCGATGTTTTGGGATTACTGTTAGCTTGGGCAGCAAGTTATCTCGTACAGCGTCCTCCCAGTCGTAAGTACACCTATGGACTGCGACGCTCTTCAATTCTAGCAGCTTTACTCAATGCGATTCTGTTACTGCTAACAATGGGTGGCATTACTTGGGAAGCGATTCGTCGCTTGCAAGAACCAAGCCCCATCGCTGGTGATACTGTGATTTTGGTAGCAGGAATTGGTGTAGTTATTAATACCATAACTGCTCTCTTGTTTATGTCGGGACGAGAAGGAGATATGAATATTCGCGGCGCATTTTTACACATGGCAGCCGATGCACTGGTGTCCGTTGGTGTAGTGTTAGCTGGGATCGCAATTTTGCTAACAGGTTGGCTATGGTTCGATCCAGTTATTAGTCTGGCGATCGTGGTGATAATTGTGGTTGGTACTTGGAATTTATTTAAGGATTCGCTGGAACTAATCTTAGATGGAGTTCCCAAACAGATTGAGCCGATTGCTGTCCGTACTTTCTTGCAGGAGTTGCAAGGAGTGACGCAAGTTCATGACCTACATATATGGGCAATTAGTACGGCAGAAACTGCTCTCACCGCACATTTAGTTATACCAGAAGGATACACAGGCGATCGCTTTCTCACCGACACCTGCGAAGCACTCCATACTCATTTTGGGATTGACCACTCAACCTTGCAAATCGAAACAGGCAATCCAGATTATCCATGTCCTCTAGAGCCAGAAAGTCATCTTTAGATACATGACGAAATCATTGGCACAATGTATTCTTACTAAAGAAGAACCAAAGAAGCAAAACTGCCCTCTCGGAAGTTTTTCTCATACTTACTTTGAGAAAAAAGTCTAGAGAATCTGGACTAAAGTTTTGAAACCTCAACTCTTAGCTGTATTTGTTGGGCTAATGACCGTTGGGATTATCAGCATTGGCTATATATTCAATGCGCTGCTTTTGTAAATTAATGTGAGTTTCAGGATTTAGAGGCTCGGGCTAAAAAAATCGTATTTTTACCAAATATCCGCTACTATAACGAAGTATTTTCGCAAAAAAACGGTTTCTAGACCCATAATAAGTCCTGAGTTTAATAAACACAATTTGCGTGCGGAAAAGCTAACCAGCTTCAGCTATAAAACAGGAGGAGATCGGGTATGGCATCATTACACCAACCATTATGGACATTATCATTTGAAGAAGTCTATGAATCTCTAGGCACTGCTGCCAATGGATTATCGCAGAATGAAGCGCAAGAGCGATTAGAGAAATTTGGCGCAAATGAATTACCAGAACCTACCCATCGTCCATTGTGGCTAAGATTTGCCGATCAACTGACTCACTTTATGGCTTTGTTGTTGTGGGTGGCAGGGATTCTGGCATTTATTTCGCGTACACCGGAACTAGGCTGGGCAGTTTGGGCGGTAATCTGGATTAATGCTATTTTTAGCTTTTGGCAAGAGTTTCAAGCTGAGAAAGCTTTATCTGCTTTAAAAAAAGTCTTACCGATGCAGGTGAAAGTGTATCGCGATGGAGAATTAAAGCAAATTCCCGCTAGAGAATTGGTGCGCGGTGATGTGATGCAATTGGAAGAAGGCGATCGCATTTCCGCAGATGCCCGTTTAATTTCAGCCGAAAGTTTATATCTTGATGTATCAGTAATGACAGGAGAATCGTTGCCTGTGGCGCGAAGTCCTTACCCTGTACCTCTGCGGGAGGCCGTTTCGGTACGTGGTGGCAAAACCATGCTACGCCAAGGGGAACAGCCTTTGCAAGAAAAGGTAAATCCCTCGGAAATTGCCAACCTGGTGTTAGCAGGTTCGACGGTAGCAGCAGGTCGAGCAGTGGCGGTGGTTTATGCGACGGGCGCACAAACTGAATTTGGACAGGTGGCGCATTTAACTACAGTAGTAAAACGCGAACCCAGTACCTTAGAAATTCAAGTTGCTCGGATTGTACGGATTATTACAGCGATCGCGCTGGGTATGGGCGTGACTGTATTCGCGCTTAGCTACTTGTTGATTGGCATGGATATTACTGAGAGCTTTATTTTTGCGATCGGGATTATCGTGGCGAATGTCCCTGAAGGGTTACTACCAACAGTAACATTAGCTCTTGCCCTTGGTGTCAAACGGATGGCGCGGCGTAATGCCCTGGTAAGGCGGCTTTCGGCAGTGGAAACCCTAAGCGCGACTACAGTGATTTGCACAGACAAGACGGGTACTTTGACCAAAAATGAAATGACGGTGCGCTATCTCTGGCTACCGACAGAACCAGAGCAATCTGAGCCCAATCGCGATACTCCTAATGATGTCTTAACTAACAAGCTAATTGAAATTACTGGTGCTGGTTACGATCCCACTAATGGCAAAGTTAATATTCCCTCTGATTCCGAAATTGCTTGGCAAGCTAAGATTTTACTGATTGGTTCGGCACTTTGTTCTAATGCCCGTTTGGTGCATCTTAATGCGCCTAATCGTTGGCAAGAAATCGGCGATCCGACCGAAGCGGCTTTGTTAGTGGCGGCGGCAAAAGCAGAATTGAATTTAGAAAATCTCCAAAAGCAATTCCCACGCTCAAGAGAAATTCCCTTTGATTCTCGCCGCTTGATGATGACAGTGGTTTTGAATTGGCAAGCCTCAGAACTATGGTCAAGTGAATTTCCCAATCTGGCTTTTACTAAAGGCGCACCATTGGAAGTTCTGAAACATTGCCATTGGATTTTGCGCGATGGTAAATCGCAAGAATTGACCCACGATTATTGGGATGAAGTTGTCAAAGCCAATGATGATTTAGCCAGACAAGGATTTCGAGTGTTAGGGCTGGCGGCGCGTCAAGGTGGACAGGAATTGCTCGATCTAAAAGCTCAGGATTTAGAGCAAGATTTGATCTTCATAGGTCTAGTTGCGATGTTTGATCCGCCGCGTCCCGAAGTATCGAAAGCGATCGCTCAATGTCATCAAGCAGGAATCAAAGTAACTATGGTAACGGGTGATTATGGACTTACTGCTGAAGCGATCGCGCGTCAAATTGGTTTAGTTAGCGACAAAGTGCGTGTAGTCACGGGTGAAGGCATGGGACATCTCTCTGACGCACAACTCAAGCAAGTAGTGAAATATCGCTTTGGTTTAGTGTTTGCCCGGATGTCACCTGAACACAAATTGCGATTAGTGCAAGCTTACAAAGACATCGGCGAAATTGTGGCAGTTACAGGTGATGGAGTGAATGATGCCCCCGCCTTACGCGCCGCCAATATCGGCATTGCGATGGGACAAAGCGGTACCGATGTGGCGCGAGAAGCGGCAGATATTGTGCTGACGGATGATAATTTTGCCACGATTGTGGTAGCGATCGAGCAAGGAAGGGCGATTTATCAAAATATCCGCAAGTTCATGACCTATATCCTCGCCTCGAATGTGCCAGAAGTCGTGCCATTTTTAGGCATGGTTGCTTTCAAGATTCCACCCGCGCTGACGATTTTGCAGATTCTTGCCGTAGATTTAGGCACGGATATGGTTCCAGCCCTAGCTTTGGGTGCAGAAATTCCCGAAGCTGGGATTATGGATCGTCCACCCCGTCCAAAGGAGGAGTTTTTACTCAACGTTCCTTTAATATTACGCGCCTATCTCTTTTTGGGTGCGATCGAAGCAGTGCTATCAATGTTGGGCTTTTTGATGGTTTGGTGGAGCTATGGCTATTCGTTGGCAGATTTGCAACAAGTCACTCCTGCAATCCTCTCCCATACTGCCGATCCTACGGTGACAGCAATCTATCGCCAAGCGACAACGATGACTTTAGCTGCGATCGTAGCTTGTCAAGTGGGTAACTTATTCGCCTGTCGCTCTGATTGGGGTTCGGTATTCCGTCAGTCGTTATCAAATAATAGTTTGCTTTGGTTAGGAATAACTGTTGAATGTGTTGCCCTATTCGCATTCATCGACTTCCCACCCTTCAGACAAGTATTTGGAACAGCTTCACTAGCCAATTGGCATTGGTTGATTTTGTTAGCCTGTCCGCCCATTTTGATTGGTGCAGAAGAACTTCGCAAGCTATTACATCGTAGTGTTTTATAGCGGTTCTCAGATAAATGAGGTATACAGAAACCCTGTATTGTCAAGCTTTCCAGGTCAAAATTCGTACCTCACCTTTTTGAGAAATGCTATATGTTACTGCCGCTGAGAATGTGAAACGAGTGTTTTACAGCCATGTAAAATTTTAGTCGTCAAGGCGTAGCACTTATGACTTTAGACATCGAACCTTGATTGATGCCTGGGGTCGTGGGAGGTCATGGCGCTCTACTTTATCCATCCCACACTTTAAGATATATGATTAGCACAACTTCAGAACTTAGTGTTGAACCGCTGAATCTATCAAGTCCACAGGGTTTGCTATCGACTCTGCAAGAACTTCGCCAGACCGTTGAAAGCGAAGGACAAGCCACCTTTAACCAGTGGCGATCGCACATTCAGCGTTCTGAGTTTCTTCCTAGTGCCTTGAATTTAGCTGAGTATATGGCATTACGTCGGCACGATCTACGCCACCTCCAAGCCGCACTAATGCCTTGGGGCTTATCCTCATTAGGACGGATTGAAGCACGAGTAATGCCCAATCTTGATGCGATCATTGCCACCCTGAAAGTCATTTGCGGCCAAGACTCTGCCGAGCATCTCAACCGCCCACCGATTGAGTCATTTTTTGAGGGCGATCGTTTATTACAAAAGCACACGGAAGAATTGTTTGGTCAGTCCCCGCCCCAGCGTCGGGTCAGGATTATGGTGACGCTACCCACCGAGGCCGCTACTGACTATGAGATGGTGCGAGAAATTATTCAACGAGGGGCAAACTGCCTGAGAATTAACTGTGCCCACGATACGACCGAATCTTGGGAAAACACGATCGACCATATCCGTCGAGCGGAACAGGAAACAGGAACGCCTTGTAAAGTGATGATGGACTTAGCTGGTCTCAAAATCCGCACGGGACAGGTACTTGCACCACTTGATAAAAAACGGGTATTTCGAGGGGATCGTATCCTGCTGTCGCGGTGTGTGCCTGCACTCGGAAGTGAAGTGGTGTCAGATGAAACAATCCCATCACCTGTAAACTATTTCCAAACTTGCTGTACAGTTCCCGAAATTCTCGATTTATTAGTAGTTGACACCCTTGTATATATCGACGATGGCAAGATTCAAACTCGCGTGGTTGACACCCAATACCCAGTACCAAATGGACAACCGGGACTTTTACTAGAAGTGACTAATGCCAGCCCCAAAGGAGTCAAACTCCAACCTGAAAAGGGGTTGAATTTCCCAAACACAGTGTTACCTCTTAGTCCACTGACTAAAAAAGATTTATCCGACCTAGATTTTGTCGCCACCCACGCAGATATTATTGGCTACTCTTTTGTGCAACGACCTGCTGATATTGAGTTACTTCAACAAGAATTGGACAAGCGCTTTGGTGAACGTCAGTCCCGACCTGCGATCGTAGCAAAGATTGAAACCGCGATCGCAGTTTCCAATCTGCCAGAATTAATCATCTATGCAGCCGGGAAGCAATCATTTGGTGTGATGATTGCCAGAGGCGACTTAGCCATTGAAATTGGATACCAGCGTTTAACAGAGATCCAAGAAGAAATTCTCTGGCTTTGCGAAGCGGCTCATGTTCCTGTTATTTGGGCAACTCAAGTCCTAGAGAGTTTGGTCAAAAATGGCACACCTTCGCGGGGAGAGATGACCGATGCAGCAATGGCTGAACGCGCTGAGTGTGTGATGTTAAACAAAGGCCCATTTATTGCCGAAGCGATCGCCATTCTGGATAATGTTCTAACACGCATGGAAGCCCATCAATTGAAAAAAACGCCACAGTTGCGGGCGCTCCATTCGTGGTAATTCTTTTGCTTCACCGCCAAACACTGTAACGAAACCTTGAGATTGATATGAACTAACGAAATTACATCACGATTGAGCCAAATAAACGCAGCGGCAAACCTTGTGTGCGCGGCTTGCGATCGCAAACTAGAGCAATAACTTGCTAGGACTAGCAAATTAAATAAAACCCTGCTTTTATAAAAACTATTCCTTAAGAACAATGCCTTAACTAATTTTAACTAGGAGGCTTAAAGATAAACTACATTGCAGTGGCAATAATGATCGCCACATCTCATTTGCTTCTGTGTCTAATCCCATCAAAGATACAGAATTTAAGAATGCGATTTAGAGGTGCTAGTCCAAGAAGTAGCAGAGGATTTGAGCTGCGCTTATAGAGAACGGTTTGTTGTGGTTTCTGAGTCGGAAATTAAAAGTTATTGCAGCCGTAAATAAATACGGCTGGTGATTAAAAGTTTAGCAATTAACGCTGTGAAATATGGTAAGGCTACTACGCCGATTACACTTACGCTCCAGCAAACTGAAACGCAGATCAGCCTTACTATCCATAATGAAGGTAATCTGATTACCCTTAACGCTCAATCAATCTTATTTCAACAATTTCGTCGAAGCATTTGTGCTGAGGAGAAAAGCGGCTGGAGATGAGGATTATTCTTATCAAAGAGTATTATTGAAGCCCATAAAGGAAGACTTGCGGTTGAAAGTTCAGAGGGCAAGGGGACAAGCTTTATTATCAACTTACCTAAAGTTCTTCTTTAGTTCGGGGCATTAAGAAAAATAAGGTAAAAAATCATGACTCCACAGTCCACATTTTGAGCTGACCGAAAGCATCCAGGATACAAGCCCCCGGATTCATCCGTGGAGAAATAAAAAACCTGTATCCGATAACCAAGCCCCCGAATTTATCCGTGGGGTCAATGCTTCAATTCTTTAATCTAAAATCTAAAATCTAAAATCTAAAATC
>NZ_JANMZH010000529.1:0-3417 GCF_031383065.1 Microcoleus sp. OTE_8_concoct_300
TATAGTCATTTCAAATAAATGTGAGACAGAGGTAAAATCATGATAAAATCGATAAAAATAGTTAATTAGAAAAAAATGGCTTACAGTCTAGACCTAAGACAAAAAGTAGTCAATTATGTGGAAAATGGAGGGAGTATAACGAAAGCGGCCGCCATATTTAAGGTAGGAAGAGCAACAATTTATAGATGGTTAGGTAGGGAAGACCTTCGACCAACTCAGGTCAACCACCGTCAACGAAAGCTAGATTGGGAAGCCCTCAAAAAAGATGTTGAAAAAAATCCTGAAGCAAGATTAGTAGAAAGAGCAAGAACTTTCAGGCGTCAGACCGAGTGCCATCTGCTATGCCTTAAAAAAACTGAAAATTACAAAAAAAAAACAACTTCGCTATCAAGAAAGAAATAGAGAAGAAAGAATGAAATACTACAGAAATCTGAGAGAATTAATTAAAGTTTATGGCAGTAAAAACATTGTATTCATTGATGAATCAGGATTTGAGGAATTTGAAGGTTGTGTTTGTGCCTGGGCAAAGAGAGGAAAAAAAGTCTATGGTGAAAGACCAGGAAAACGGGGAAAAAGAGAAAATTTAGTAGCAGCAAGGAGAAAAGGAAAGAAGGACTTAATTGCACCAATGCTCTTTATGGGTAGTTTGAATGCAGAAGGATTTGAAGGATGGTTATCTTTATATTTGTTACCAGATTTAACAAGTCCATCTATATTAATTATGGATAATGCACCCATTCATCGTAAGACGGTCATTAGACTATTGGTTGAGGAGGCGGGTCATCAGATAATATTTTTACCAAAATACTCTCCTGACTTAAATGATATTGAGCATGATTTTAGTGCATTAAAGAGAGCTAAAATGTATGCGTCTCCTGGCACATCTCTTGATGAAATTATTCGTGCTTATTGTGCAGTCTAGTGTCTCATACTTATTTGAAATGACTATAAGCGTCGCGGGGACTGGTGCAAATAATAACTTCGGGTTCTTCTAGGCCAATAGCGGCATAGGCAAGTTTGACTGCTTCTGTGGCTTTTTGACCATCAATTGGTCTAGTCGAGAGAGTAAGACGTTTCTGTGCGAGTTCGCCGCCTAACACGCACAGAGCGGTAATTTCATGGTACCAGATCTCGAGTGTTGTCAGATTGGTGAGCTTGCGCAAGGCGCTGATATCGCTAATTTGATTGTCCCCGAGATGCAGTGTTGTCAGATTGGTGAGCTTGCGCAAGGCGCTGATATCGGTAATTTGATTGGCCCCGAGATACAGTGTTGTCAGATTGGTGAGCGAGCCGAGGAAGCTGATGTCGGTAATTTTATTCCTGTCGAGATACAGTGTTGTCAGATTGGTGAGCGAACCGAGGAAGCTGATGTCGGTAATTTGATTGTCGAAGAGAGTCAGTGTTTTCAGATTGGTGAGCCATCGCAAGGCGCTGATGTCGGTAATTTGATTGTCGAAGAGCTCGAGTGTGGTCAGATTGGTGAGCCATCGCAAGGCGCTGATGTCGGTAATTCTATTGCTCTTGAGCTCTAGTGTTGTCAGATTGGTGAGCGAGCCGAGGAAGCTGATGTCCGTAATTCTATTGTAGCTGAGCTCGAGTGTTGTCAGATTGGTGAGAGAGCCGAGGAAGCTGATATCGGTAATTTGATTCCAGTTGAGATACAGTGTTGTCAGATTGGTGAGCGAGCCGAGGAAGCTGATGTCCGTAATTTGATTGCTGTTGAGATTCAGTGTTGTCAGATTGGTGAGCGAGCCGAGGAAGCTGATGTCGGTAATTTGATTGCTGTTGAGATTCAGTTTTGTCAGATTGGTGAGCCATCGCAAGGCGCTGATGTCGGTAATTTGAGTTTCGTCGAGATTCAGTGTGGTCAGATTGGTGAGCGAGCCGAGGAAGCTGATGTCGGTAATTATATTGTGGTACAGATTCAGTGTGGTCAGATTGGTGAGCGAGCCGAGGAAGCTGATGTCGGTAATTCTATTCCAGCTGAGATTCAGTATTGTCAGATTGGTGAGCGAGCCGAGGGAGCTGATGTCCGTAATTTGATTGTAGCTGAGCTCGAGTTTTGTCAGATTGGTGAGAGAGCCGAGGAAGCTGATGTCGGTAATTCGATTGTCGTAGAGAATCAGTGTTGTCAGATTGGTGAGCGAGCCGAGAGAGCTGATGTCGGTAATTTCATTGTAGCTGAGCTCCAGTTCTGTCATGCTTGAAAGTATCTGCTCCGCTGCTTGTGCGTCATCAGTGCCAGCCTTTTTTAACAACACTTCAACTGTGTGCCTTGCCGATTCTGAAAGACTGTCAATATGCCTGCACCAGTCGGCCAAGCTGCTAAAACTTATTGGCTCGTTTGGTTGTTCTTCTGACATAAAACACTCCGAGATGGGTAATGGGGCCGGGGGCCTAGGGCATGGGTAATGGGAATACTGATGACTGTTGACTCTTGACTGATGACTGATGACTGTTGACTCTTGACTGTTGACTATTACAAATCGCCCTTGCGTACCTCATATTACTGAATTAAGTCTACTATTTCAAATCTTCCAGCTTAATCCTCGGCTCGACAGCTTTGAGCAGCAAATTCGCCAACAAATTCCCCACAATCAACATTGTCGCACCCATCATCAAACTTGCCATTACTAAATACAAATCAAGATTGTTCACCGCATCCAGAGTCAGCTTTCCCAAACCCGGCTAATTAAATAAATATTCGGCAATAAACGCACTGCTCAACAAACTAGCTTGCCTCAAAACCCAATAGCGTAACCAACGGATTAACAGCATTCCGCAAAGCATGAATGTAAATTACTCGATCGTCCGGCAAACCGGCGAGCCCGTGCTGTTCGGATCTAATCTTGACGCAGCACGTCCAACCGTCCGCGCCTCAATCTTTGCCGGACAGCACAACCAGTAAGGCCCAGGGCGACAGTTGGCAAAATTAAGTGCCAGCAGTAATCGAGCATTTGACCCCACATTCGGTAAGTCTGCGCGATCGATACAAGTCATTACTCCGACGGGAAATAGAGGCGAAGTATTGTGAGCAAAAAATAGCAGCAGCAACGCTGCGATCGAGCTGGGAAATCCTTGTCCCCTGTAGCTGACTACTTGTAGAAATCCATCGCCCCAATTATATCAAGTCTGCACGGAAAATTCCTCGGGATCAATATCCCAATTTACCCAGGCAATTGCCTCCCTAGCTGATGTCAGGTTAGGCGGCACTCTCAAAGCGTGAATGAATCCCGTACTCGGACAAGTCATTTTTAACAAACAAATCGGCTCGAAATCGGCATTATCTATTTGTAATAGTGCATATTCCTGCCAACTATCTATTTGTTTTGCTTGCAACTCTTGAATTATGCGATCGTAACCAATTCCTTCAATTAACACTCGCCGAACTTCGGCATTCTCTTCTGCTAAAATCCA
>NZ_JANMZH010000532.1:0-11922 GCF_031383065.1 Microcoleus sp. OTE_8_concoct_300
ATTTTGCTTCCAGGTTGGATTTTAACCATTGCCCTTCAGTCTTTCCCTATTACTGGATCAGTCCCGGTTTCAACTCAAAATGAGTATATATCGCTGCAATCTTAGGTGGGTATTTCAACCAATTAAATTATAACATAAAGCTGTCCTAGAAGGACGGGGCTTGTATCCCAATTTCTTGGTCAGAAAGCCAGTGCGTCCCGGCTACCAACCTATCAGCACTGACTCTGGCTCCCATACGTATGGAGACAAGTTTATTATGCCTTACCAAGAATGACTTTACCCTTGGGTGCTGGTTCCTTTGCTGCCCAAAATGCAGCGGTTGACAGTTGGTCAGTTCCGCACTCGATCGGATGCGGACGGTCATCTAGAGATTCTCCGTCGCTTGCTTCCTGGCGGGAAATTTGCGGTGATATTTAACCCCGACCTGCTGGAGTCCCAGCAAGCTGACACTTGCTACAGAACATTCGATCGGTAATTTTCAAAGAACCCCTTCCCGGACACGGGGAGGGAGTGACAATTTTTTGTTGATCTGCAATTAAACATAAAAAAATCCCCCAAACGGGGGATTTCCTTCAACGCTATTACATAGCCTTAGTCTCCGGCATCAAACACTTATCGGAATCGCAGCCTGCGGGCCCCGAATCCATCATTTCACCCAAGTCATAGCGACTTAGTGCCGCATGAAAAACATCTATTTGGCGGCGCGCTAAACTCTCTTCCACCATCTTGGTGTAAGTTTCCTTGTTTATCGGTTCAAAGGGCAAACGCGGGAAAGTTTCAAGAGCATCAAACCTCGCCAAAAGCGCTGCGGAAATGTAGCCTTCATCATCGCGAATCGCTTCATAAATCCGCGTGCCCAAACTTTCCACTTCATTTTCGCGCAGTTCAATCGTGGCCGAAGTGTTATGTCTGACATAGAACTTTTGCACCTGCATATAAAAGTCCATTTGTGCCGCCGCTGAGAACTTGTTAATGTCAATTTCATCTGCTCCCGGCAAGTCAGCCCAACTTACCGCCACAGGTATTTCTACCAGCCATTCTGTACAGCGTTCATCGAAGGGATTGTTCAGCAAATTCCCGTTTTCATCCTTGTCAGATTGAGACGGAATCACGTTGTATCCGTAGTCGATGCAGGCGAGGGCTACGGGGTCGTTTTTGCCGAAAGTGATTCGGCGAATGAAACGCTGGGCTTTCGGCGGATGCCAGCCGGGAGAAGCACCTGTCAGCAGAGATTTAGTACCCGATGGTTGAACGGTTGTGCAGCGATTTGGGCGTTTTAAGGAATGGCGATCGCAATAATCCCATACTACCCGATTGACAATCTCGCGCCAACCACTCAAATACTCTTCTTCCCGCTGTTTAAAAGCAATTCCTTGCGGAGTTTGCGGGCGGCCTTCCCCCCACCAGCGCAGCCACTCAACGCCGAAAGCGTGAACGAAGAAATCGAACAATCCCGTGAAAGATACGCCGACAATCGGGTCTAGTTCGCGGCTGTATTGATAGCGGGGTTCAAGAAATTTGTGATTGAGAAGTACCGCGACAGATAGAGCCGCAGCCGTGAAAGCTTCCTCCTGTTCTTTGAAATTGTAAGGGTCAATTTGATTGAGGTGAACCTCAGAAAGATTACAGTGAAAATTGCTCCCCAAAATCTCCCCACAATTGTGGGTAATACAACCATTAGCGATGAAAGAATGAGTCAGAGGAACATGGAGATCATAAACTGTTTCTTCTCCGAACTCTTCTACAGTTTTCACTTTTGAAGTATATCGCTGTTTGACAATAGCTTCGCTATAATGCCTGGTTTGCGGTTTGATAGCAAGCTGCTCTAAACGCTGCTGTTTTTCGGGTACAAGTGGGAAGCCAACTAATTTACAGAAGTTTCTGGCACCCTCTCCTGAATAAATGATAATTCGCCAACTCCCTCGGTTCTTACTGACTTTCTCAGTTCCATCTTTCAAAGTATATGGAACTCCCTTACCACCTGGTTTTTGCTTTATTTTTAAACTACTTTTGATTCCCAAGTTCAGCAGCAATAACTGAACTTGTGTGAGTAATTCATGAGAACGGTTGCGAAGTTCTATGTGCCTTGATTTAATACTTACGGAACCGTCTGCACAAAATAATCCTTGAAGAAAACCAATGACTACCTCTTTTGATTGAGATAAAAATGTATTTGGCAAACAGTCTTTAGATTCAACTCCTAATTTTTCAAGGAATGACCTCATCAAAGGTGAGCCACTGTGAAAAGTATACACTCCTTTAACTAGACTGGGATTGTGGCTGTAGCCTGTCAAAGATTCAACGGCTTCAAAGAGAACAGGAAATACAGTTGGATATTCCTTTTGATTGATGTAGAATACTGCGTCTAAGCCTCTATATCCTTGGTAAATTGAACCATCTCCATACAACCAACCTAGCATTTGAGCTTGAGCGACTGCGATCGTACTTTTGCCAAAGCTTCCTTCACCTCTCTGAATGCAGATAGCAAGATCGGGGGTTAAGTCTTTGGTTGCAACCCAACCTCGATCGGTAAAGTGTTGATGATCGGCAGTACATCTCATCTGAAGCCCATTTTCTAGTATGACAGAATAGGTATTCTGTACACCCGTACAAAAAGCAATCGCATCGGTTAATTTTAATCCATCTAGTCCCACCGATCGCAAATCAACTAAGGCTTGGAAATGCTTGCCAACTAAATCTTTGATTGCTACTAATCCTTGGTCTGTTGAAACTAATGTATCCCCAGAATGACAAGGGTTTAATCCGTAGCGATTTAAACGGTGATTGAGTTCCGTTTCAGAGATTTGAGGACAATGCTTTTGCAACCAATGTTGACCCTTTCCAACAGCATAGGCTTTTAAAAATTCTGATTTGAGTTCAGAACTGGTTAAGATGTCACAGTTTGCTCTGGCAATAGCTTCTCCAGCCCACTGGATCGCACCCTCTCCGCTATAATACTGTTTGCGAACAGCATCAATACATTCTTCCAGCGTTGGTTTGTGATGAAAAACACGAGAGTGATTTGCCATTCTCAAAGCATCTCTTTCGGGATCGATCCGCCAATTGCCCTCAGCATCTTGTTGCCACAGATTATCTTTAGCATTTGCCCCTAGTTCGTCATCGAAAGAAAACTGACGAATTCCCGCGCTTCGGCGAATATTTCCAGCAACAATTGTCACCGCAGCTTCATCTATCAGCACGCAGCATTCAACTGAATTTAACTGCCGCCCTAAAGCTTTATTCAAAATTGTGGCGCAGCGCTGATAAAGGTCGGGCAATTTCACCGGATTTGCTACTCCTCCAAAACCTTTTAAAGGTTCTCCCACCGGGCGAACGTCGCTCAAATCTATGAATACTTGAACTTCTCCTGCAAATCTTTCATCTGTGGATAATTCCAGCAAACTTTGATAGGATTTTACCCAACCTTGGCGAGAATCTCCGACATAAATAGTTGCGGTTTTTTCTGCTATTTTTATTTCGGTTGCTTGACGGCGCAACTGGGCGGGTGTAGAGCCGATTTCGCCTTGCATGGTTAGGGTTAAACGGTTGCGAATCGGCGGCAGTTGGTTGATATATTGTGGTTCCAAGACTGCCCCAGTGCCGCAGCCCATCATTGCCAAATCCATCAACAAACCAAAGGAAGGCCAGTCGAGAATATTTGTTGAGGAGCAATTATATGCGCCGGAAAAATTCTCTGGTTGCTCGATCCATTTGCTGCCACCTACCCACAGCCAGCGGCCTGAAGCGAGGGTTTTGAGCTGGTTTTGCATCCGGTGCAGCAGTTGTGTTTCTTCCGGGGTGAGGTTTCCCAGCTTTTGCAGCCCCTTGACTGTTCTCACGCACACTTCCTCCCAAGTCTCCCTTCCCGTCTCGGTACGGCGGCTGTAAGTCCTAAAAAATACTGGATTGGCTGCGGGTGCTGTTTCGGGGAAATCGGACAGGTTGCGTTTCTCGCTGGCACTCGATCGCTCTAATTCTCGAACCATAGGTTGTGTACTGACGTGTCGGAATATATCAACAGACTACGAATATACAACAGGATTCAGATTTAGGGTGAAAGCTTGACAAATTTGACAATTTGCACTAAATATGGGGCATCGGTCGATTTGAGATTTGAGATTTGAGATTTGAGATTGCAGAAAGCGATCTTACTTCGATTTGGGATTTGACGATTTGAGATTTGAGATTTGAGATTTGAGATTTGAGATTGCAGAAAGCGATCCTACTTCGATTTGGGATTTGGGATTTGACGATTTGAGATTTGAGATTTGAGATTTGAGATTGCAGAAAGCGATCCTACTTCGATTTGGGATTTGGGATTTGGGATTTGGGATTTGAGATTTGAGATTGCAGAAAGCCATCTTACTTCGATTTTGGGATTTGAGATTTTCGATTCTGGAAAATGACCCTACTTCGATTGTGGATTTTCGATTTGAGATTTTCGATTGCAGAAAGCGACCCTAACGAGTCGTTAAAAACTCAATATTCGGTAACAGCGGGTCTTGAACAACCCCCACACCGTTAAATCCCCAACGTTCGAGTAGCGTTTTCACAGATGAACCGGAAATCGATTCTACTCCGAATCGATCGGCAACCTCAGCAGCGTGGGCGTTGAGATAACTCAAAGCGTCATAGTCTTCGCGAAACATCAGCAGGTAACTAACTGCCGCATCTGGATTGGGATAGGCACAGAGATATTTGCCGTCACTGCGGGAACGGAGCAAGTAAAAAACTTGAGATAACATCTTATCTTTGTTGTCAAAATAATATGTTACCTCAAATTTTGAATTTGGAATTGGGAATTTTGAACTTGTACTCTCGCGTAGCCGAAGTATTTGGAATTGCCCAAACGATTTTAGATTGACAATTAGGACTAAGGCCGACTGTCACATGACCATCGACTTGTAGCCAGTTGGCCTTAGTCCTGCAATTTGAGATTGTAGAAAACTTGACTTGTTTTCAATTTTCCACCTAAAAACTACATAATTGATGCCTAAAATCCATTTAAAATCGCTGGGAATCTAGCAGTTAAATCAAAGTCAGTGCTAAACCTTTAATCCCTCGCCCGTCACCAATTTGACCGACGATCGAAGCTTGACCGGTCGTCAAATTGATATTGTACAGGCCGGAAACTCCCCCAACCTCGATCGCAGCCAAAGCCGTCTCGTTACCGCCAAGACTCCTGACATCAAAGCCGAGAACAGTACCAGCATCAATTCCCAAAGACCCGATCGTATTCAACACTCCATTATTCGGCGGATCTTGGCGCACCAAAACGTCTAAATTGGTGTCAATTACAAACAGCGTTGTCGAAGTTGCCCCTGCAAAATTATTCACATAGGCAGCCCCCACACCCGCCGGAGAATTGCCAAAATTGCGATCGCCCGCAGCATAAGCCAAATTCGCGTCGAGTTGAATTCCCCCCGTCAGCGTGTCAAAATCGACAATTGCCCCGGTATCCGGGTTGAGGCGGGCGTTTTGACCGGCTTGATTGACAAACCGAATTCGATCGACCGTCGGATTGAAATCAAAACCAGCAGCCCCCGGAGTTAGGGGAACAGCAAACTGCCCGTTACCGACTGCAGTTGCAGCCCCAGTCACCGGATTGATCGCGTACAAGCGATTGCTAGAACCCACACCGTAAAGCACACCGTTAGCGGGGCGAAAATCAATTCCCAGCAAACTTTCTCCCGGCTGCAACCCCGTAACTGCCGCGTCGCTGAGAATCGCCCCCGGTGCCGCCTCGTTAAAACCGACAATTGTTTCGGCGCCATTTCTGACAGTTAAGGCGTAAGCTGTAGGCAAAGGCACAGCCAAACCGTTAATCTGTCTCCCGTCGGCAATTTGACCGACAAAGGAAGCTTGACCGCTACTTAAATTGATATTGTACAAGCCCGAAACGCCCCCAACTTCCAGCGCCGCCACCGCGACATCGCGGCCGCCAATACTCCGGACATCAAAGCCGAGAACGCTAGTAGCATCAACTCCCAAAGATCCGATCGTATTCAACACTCCATTATTCGGCGGATCTTGTCGCACCAAAACATCTAAATTGCTGTCAATTACAAACAAAGTTGTCGAAGTTCCCCTGGCAAAGTTGTTCACATACGCAGCCCCTGCTGCTGCAGGAGAACTTCCAAAATTGCGATCGCCTGCAGCATAAGCCAAAGAAGCGTCGAGTTGAATTCCCCCCGCCAGCGTGTCAAAATCGACAATTGCCCCGGTATCCGGGTTGAGGCGGGCGTTTTGACCGGCTTGATTGACAAACCGAATTCGATCGACCGTCGGATTGAAATCAAAACCAGCATCCCCCGGAGTTAGGGGAACAGCAAATTGCCCGCTACCAACTTGACTTGCTTCTCCGGTTCTCGGATTGACAGTATACAAGCGATTGCTAGAACCCACACCGTAAAGCAAACCGTTAGCGGGGCGAAAATCAATTCCCAGCAAACTTTCTCCCTGCTGCAATCCAGTCACGGGCAAATCTGAGATCACATTTCTCGGATTGGAAAGGCTAAAACCGACAATCCGATTAGTAGGAGTTAAACCATAAGCCGTTGTCAGCGGTGGAGGCGGGGGATTGGGAACAACGCTGCTAATATTATTAGTGAAACTTGCCTGGTTAATCGCACTTTGCCTCACCCCTCTGAGAGTAGCGAGAAATTCTCCTGTTACCCGGTCTTGAATAACAGTATCGTTTCCAGCTTCCAGAATATTTAAGTCGCTAAAATTGAGACCTCCCGCCAAACCGATTAAATCTGTACCGGGTGCAAAATCGGCGATCGCGTCGGCATTTGCCAAACTAACACCGCCGCTGGTACGGTTGGGGTCAGCCTCAGCGTAGCGCCTCAAAACAAATATGTCTGCCCCGTCTCCGCCTATCAGGATATCAGTATCTCGATCCCCCGACAAAACATCATTGCCGGAGTTTCCCGATATGGAATCGCTGCCTTTTCCGCCCACTAAAAAATCGTTATCTTCTCCGCCGTTAATAGTGTCGTTCTCTAAATCCCCAAAAAGCGAATCTTGACCTAAATTGCCATCAATTAAATCGCTTTGCTTTCCTCCAAAAATGCTGTCATTACCAGAGTTCCCCGCAATAATGTCATTGCCCATCAAACCAAAAATCAGGTCATCTTCTGAAGTTCCTGCTAGCAAGTTTGCTTGTGCGGTGTCTCTAATTTCGGCCATGCTCTCATCACCCTCGATATTTAATACTTCCGTTGCCTAACGGCGGCGGTATTCTCCGTCAAAATATCACAATTTCGCACTTTTAGGATAATTTTTCTTATTTTCTGCTGTAGGGGTTGGTTGCAATAAAAGTATTACACGCAGCTAAAATGATATATCAACCCGCCCTCTGATTCAAATAAACCCACTCCTCAATACAGATCGCTTGCCGTATTTTATAGTTTGGTGTGTAGCTGGCGGGCGATCGCAGCTCAACTGCAAACACGCAAGCTGAAATTTTTATCGGTGCGGACTTACAACCTATCCCAGGTTTATGAAGTGCAGCTTTAGACACGGCCGGGCAAGAGTGTCCCTACGGGGATTTATCGATAGCCTGGTGTACTTCATAAACCTGTAATCTGCTGTATAAAATTTTGTACTGCTTTCCTATAGTAATATGCGTTAAAGCTCTAATTTTGGCTCTGTCCTGTCATAAATTATTTTTCAACTTTAATCTTAAAGCCTCCGAAGGTGGGCTTTGTGTGTGTAGCGGCGACAACCATCGATGGTAGAAAATGGATTATAAATGCGGAATTGACATAATAAGTGGAACCGTCATCTGAAGAGGAGTTAAGGTTTCAGGCAGGGGTTTAAGCCCCTGCCTGAATCGGAGTTTCACGTTTGATCCCTTCCCTTGCTTTTTCAAGCTTTCAGCAGTGCTTTAGAAGCTGATTCCCCTGCGAGTTTGAGTTGCGATCGCAATTTGAGATTCAACAACACCAAGACACTCCACTGACTCAGTATGGAGAGCAAAATCGTATTTACTGATGCTGCCAGAAACGACGAAGACCAAAAGCCACCAAATGTTGAAGACAACCAGAGAATAGGAGCTTTTTCTGGGGTTAGCAAAAGCATAGATAAAAGCACAGGCGGCAACAAGAGAGCGCTGCCGACTGTCCCCACGGCCCAAATTTCCTGATTTCGGGTTTTGGTAAATAGGAATAGTTGGGTGATGGCTGCGTAAATTAGGATAAGATTCAGGCAGAAAATTACACCCCCAAATCCATTATTCTCACTTTTTTCTAACAGCGCCCAAGGTGTTAAAATTATTACTGAGCTGAGGAAATTGATTGCGATCGCAACTACAGCCGGACTTTTATCGCTCCAAATTAAATCGAGTAGTGGGTAGCGTCGCCACAGCTTCTGATTGCTGGGAACGATTTGTTTCCGATACCTCGCCCAATCGTACAATGATTGTCGGTCAGATGTTAAAGCTGCAATTAAAGCTAAGAACATCACCAAATTCAAGATAAGTAAACAGATGAAATTAGCGTAGTCTGGGGGGTCTGATTGGAGTGCAAAACCTAAAAATATTACCTGACAGCAGATAACTAGCAAATAACTTTGCCGCTTGCTCAAAACTGTAGCACTGGGATTTGGAAAGCGGCGCTGCCATCCCTGCCACATCCAGTAGGTTCCTGTACCACAAACCAAAAGACACAAAGCAATGCCACTCGCAATATTTGTACCCACTGGCGAGTAAAACCATTGCAACTTGTCTAAGTTTTCAACTAACGAATCGAAATCATCTTTATCAACTAGAAAAAGCTGATATCTCAGGATAGCAAGGGGAGACAAAAAATGTAACACATCCCCAGCAGCTCGCGTGAGCGGCAGCCAAGAAATCCCAAACACAACAAAAACCGTAGCGCTAGCCAACCAAGGTTGAAATCCTCCCAACCAACTGGTTGTCAATCCAAATAGCATCGCACTGCTGTAAAACAAAGCACAGCTAGCTGCAACCGCTATGTAGAAACATAAAATTTCATTCAGGGGTATTTGAGCAGCTAATCCAGCGTACAGGTGCAGGGGTACAGCCAGAATTGTTGCTAAATAAAGTAAAATTGGTACGCCAAGAATTTTCCCCAGAAAAATTGTTTTAGCAGACTGGGGACTGAGGCGAATAAAGTTGAGCGTCCCGCGGCGTTCTTCTTTGTCTAAGTCACTGACAAGCATATAAGTCCCTGCTACTAATAAAGCTAAGACGCTCAATATGCTCAGCAAAATGAATATCTCTAGCCACCACTCCCGCCAGTTAATGACAAAGTTGCTGAAGGCATCTCTGACGCAGATTTTTTCAGAGGAATGGGCACCATCTAAATTGCAAAATCTGTAATAGATGGGGTAAGTGTACTCCCCATTAGGAGGGGTAACGGGTATCTGGGCGCTGTAATACATGAATAGCAGCAGTTGACCGCTTAGGGAAAAGACCGAGGCGATCGCCATATTGCCAATATTCAAGCGGCCTTTGATTTCTCGAAATAACTGGGGATTCCAGTTGCCTATTTTGTCTGGTAAGTTGAGTGTCATGGGTTATTCGTGATTAGGAATGGGTGATGAGTTAGTTATAACTCACATCTTGCACCATTCTCAAGAACAGGCAAGATGCCTGTTCCACAAAGAGTGAATTTTATTGTGGAACAGGCATCTTGCCTGTTCATAAAAAGCTTATTGAGAATGGTGCAACATCTCAGTTATAACTCACTGTTAAACTATTCTCAATAACGGGATCTTCGGCCCGTTCCACAAAGAGTGAGTTTGATTGTGGGGTGGGCAGGAGAACCCGCCCATAAAAGGCTTATTGAGCATGGTGAATAACTCAGTTATAACTCACTGTTTATTCTGGTAAACAGGAAACTAGCAAATTAAGATGCTTGCTGGTGTCCCATCTTGAGGAAGATGGTTTCTAAGTCTTCTTGAGTGCAGTGGAATTCGGTTAGGGGAATGTTGGCCGCGACGAGTCCGCGTAATAAATTTGCGGCATCTTCCGGGCTTCCTGAAAAATCAACGCACACCTGTTGAGTTTCCGGGATTATTGCCCAATTTTCCACCCATGGAAAGTTTTTTAATTCCGATGTAAGCGCTTCTAATTTATTTCCTACAACCGACATGAAAATATGCTGGCGGCTGAGGCGTTTGTAAAGTTCTTGTAACGGTGCGCTTTCGACCAGATATCCGAGTTCCATGATACCAACCCAGGTACAAAGTTCGGCTAAGTCGCTGAGGACGTGAGATGATATGACTACGGTCATGCCGACTTCTTGCAAAGCTTTGATAATTTCGCGGAACTGCATTCGGGCGATCGGATCTAAGCCAGAAACGGGTTCGTCTAACAACAACAATAGCGGTTCGTGGATAATAGTTCTCCCCAAACTCAGGCGCTGTTTCATCCCCCGCGAAAGGGTAGAAATTAAGCTTTTGCGCTTGTTGGTTAGTTGCACGAGTTCTAAAACGGAGTTGATTCGCTCTCGGCGGCGCGGTTGCTGGAGGTTGTAGAGTCGGGCAAAATAGTCTAAATAATCCCAAACTGTCAAGTCGTCGTAGAGGGGAAAGTCATCGGGAAGAAAGCCGATGCGTTGTTTGAGAATCGGGTGAGATCGATCGCGCAATAACCTATCCCCGTTAATGTAAATTTCCCCTATAGTCGGTTCCTCAGCAGCCGCCAGCATTCGCAGCAAAGTAGTTTTGCCGGCACCGTTGGGGCCGATCAGTCCGCAGACTTCGCCTGCTGCTACTTGCAAATCGATGTCATTGACGGCTATATGGCGATCGAATTGTTTCGTCAGCCCGCGAGTTTCTATTGCTAGTTGTTTTGCCATGTTTGGAGGGTGAATGAAATTTTATCGGTGCATTCCTGGGAATAATAGGAGTTATATCGAGTCCGATTGATTTGAGGGGATTATTCGTGGGGGAGGGCGGGTTTATTTAACCTGTCTGCAAACTTTAAGCCTACTGGCGAACCCGCCCGTACAGCTAATGGAGAATGCTGCAATATCTCAGATAGATCCGATCCGTTATTACAAACGCCATGTCTTGTAGGGGCAGGTTCACCGACAATAATTGCCGAAAACCGACAATCTCATAAACCTGCCCCCGCCAGACGACAAATCGCTAATCTACCGGACACGATATTACCCATCAACACCAAAGAAACCGGGTTTTTGTCGTTTTTACGGGCTATAATATCAAATCCGGTAGCATCGGAATTATTCATCTCTGTATTCTCTCCCTCTGCGTTCTCTGCGCCCTCTGCGGTTAAATCATTCCGATGCAACCGGAAACGATATAACGAAGTATTCGCAAAAAAAACCCGGTTTCTGGCTACCCGTGCGTAAGTCCCGATCGAAATAGATGTCTACAGCTAGCCTAGCTCGTTCTTCCTGGAATTGTCATCTCGTTTCTGAAATTAAAACAAGGACATTCTCGATCGCTGAAATCCTTGCTAATATTAACTCTGCACGTAAAACTCCTCGGGATCAATATCCCAATTTACCCAGCCAATTGCCTCCCTAGCTGATGTCAGGTTAGGCGGCACTCTCAAAGCGTGAATGAATCCCGTACTCGGACAAGTCATTTTTAACCCACATTCCGCACCCTGAACTGTCACACTACGAATTTTCGGAGTTTGGCTAAATTGAATTGGCGATCGCAAGTCCAATTTCCCCCTTGTGTGTATAAAAAATGACCAGTTGGGTTCACAAAATTCCGCAAAAACCGATTGTGACAGTGGAGGGTGCGGAAAGTGGGTTTTAACAAACAAATCGGCTCGACATCGGCATTATCTATTTGTAATAGTGCATATTCCTGCCAACTATCTATTTGTTTTGCTTGCAACTCTTGAATTATGCGATCGTAACCAATTCCTTCAATTAACACTCGCCGAACTTCGGCATTCTCTTCTGCTAAAATCCA
>NZ_JANMZH010000534.1:0-2850 GCF_031383065.1 Microcoleus sp. OTE_8_concoct_300
ATGCCCGTCCCACAATAAAAAATAACTCTTGTGGGATGGGCATCTTGCCCGTCCTAGTTATTTTTGCAAGAGGTCTACTCAGCAAGGCACGACTTAGGTTGGCACCACTCAGGTCGGCATCACTTAAGTCAACCTCACTCAAGTTTCGATGTCTAATTCCTTGAGTAACAATCTCTCGTACTAGATACCACTTATTATTGAGTTCGTTACTTTCGTCATCCTCTGAGCTTTCACTCAAAATTTGAACATCTGCAACAGGAAAACCGCTTACTTCCTTTAATTCTCCTGATTTGATGAGAGATACAAGCCGATCGATATCCTCTTGAGAACCCTCTACAGTTAATCGGATGCTGCCCTCTTTAATATCAGTGATTTTTATAGTGTCTCCTGCAAATTCTCGTAAAATAAATTCAACCCTACTTGAATCTCCAAAAGAATTTATATCACCTATTAATTTAATTTCAGCTTTAATTGTATTAGTTTTTTTGTCTATTACAGTCACTTGGCGGTAAAATGTTGGTGTTAGCATTGTCTCGCCTCCTTCATTAATATCAGGGTTTATGCAATCAGTTATTCCTGGTATTTGAGATGGTTCTTCTTCTGAGAGTTCCGCTATTCTCCTCCAATCTAATTTCAATCCTTGACATATTTTTTTAAAGGAATCAAGCTGAAGAGGCTGGCAGTTAAAAAACTTGGTAACTGTACTGCGTGCTAAAAGCTGAGATTTGGCAAAGTTACTTTTTGTATCAAATCCTAGCCTGATCAGAGCTTTTTCTGCTATCTCTATACCTTTTGAAGATGCGGAGATAGTAATTTTCTTCTTTTTTCTGATGCTTAGGTCAGTCATAATGTGGAGAGTGTTTTGACACGATCGCTTACAAAATCGAAACTAGAGCATAGGACAATCATAGAGCAATCACAAGAGAGCGACAAGTAAATCATTGTGTAGTCAGGGTTTCAAGCATTTTGCTTCACACTAGAAGTATAAAGTTTAGGGTCAACGAAACCCATGAATAGACCTCTTGCGAAAGTCTCAGGCGATCTCTAATTTAGTCTTTAAAGAAAGTTCATAATTCTAAATACCAAGGTGTAGGGCATTGAAATATTACCGTTTAAAACAAAAAAGCCAAGTAAGTCATCACCTTACTTAGCTAGTCTTAATTAAAAAAGACAATCTAACGGTTCACGGGAGTTGCTACTCACCCTTGTCATTGCCCTTATCCTTGCTGTCGTTCTCCATCTGTCCGATTAATTGGATTAGAATGGGGAGCACAACCGGATCATTAATATCTACGTCATTAAAAATGACGCAGAAAGCCAGTGTAACAAAAACCAACGGTCGCAACAAATTAGCCATTTACCCCTCTACTTTTCCTAAAGTTCAAGTAAAGCTTGTGAATGGTTGTTCAGAATGGTTGTTCAACCGTAGAGTTCACAGGGAGTTGGAGAGGCCAGCGAAGTCTATGGCCTCTTTTAGCTCATTCTGCTTTAGCCTAATCTAGCACAATAATCTTAGCTGGCTATAAACTTACTTCTTTGATACATTATTTTTTTTTATATTGCGGTCTTTATCTTATAGGTTATCGATATATTAACTATAGGCGCTCGGCTGATAATCTAGTAAAGATTCAACCCAATCTATACGTACTGGAAGGGTGTACAGATATAAGCACCATAGCTAACGCCTACCACGATCTGGCTCTGGGAGAACTGAATAGTCCAGTTAGTCCCCTCCTAAGTAGCTTTAGTAGCATCCGCGAGGATGTAGCAGCAGCCCTCAACCAAAATAGTGCTTACAACCAGCGTTTAGCCCTCAGTGCTGTAGCAGAAAGATTAAATGGTTTAATCCGAGAACTGACCCGCAGTGGTGACAAATATGCAGTACGTTTTAGCCCTATTGCAAATAGTTGGTATAAAATTGTCACCAACTATGTGCAAGAACAGGCGAAAGCAGTTGAACTACGACAAGAAATCGACAACCCTTATATCATCGGCGTACCCCTGACAGAACAACAGGAAATCTTCACCGGACGTGCTGACATTGGTACGCGCATCGAGCAATTACTGCTAGACCGCCGCCGCCCTCCCTTGTTACTCTACGGTCAGCGGCGCATGGGCAAAACATCCCTCCTCAACAACCTGGGACGCTTGCTACCAAGCACTATCATTCCCATGTTTGTAGACTTACAAGGGCCGGTTTCATCGGCAAGAGATTATGCTGGTTTTCTCTACAATATCGCCAAGAGTATGGCAAACTCAGCCAAGCGCCAAAGTGCGTTCACTCTCCCATCTCTTGACCGCGAAACACTGCAAGATGACCCTTTCACCCGCTTTGATGAATGGCTGGACGAAGTAGAACAAGCGCTACAACAAAATATTGCCCTGCTTGCCTTGGATGAATTCGAGGCGCTAGATAATGCCATCACAAAAGGACGCTTTGATCGGGAGGATGTTCTGGGAATGTTGCGTCACCTGATTCAACATCGTCCCCGCTTCAAAGTGCTGCTAGCTGGTTCCCATACAATAGAAGAATTTCAGCGTTGGGCTAGCTATTTAATCAATGTCCAAGTCGTTCATATCAGCTACCTGAAACAACCCGAAGCGCGTCAACTAATTGAGCAACCAGTCAAAGATTTTACCCTGCGTTACGAACCCAATGCGGTTGAGCGAGTTTTGCAACTCACCCGCTGTCACCCTTTCCTAATCCAAATCCTCTGCGCTGAAATTATCGCACTAAAAAACGAGCAAGATCCATCTATCCGCCGACTGGCAACTTTAGCCGATGTAGAAGCAGCAATACCAGAGGCTTTAAGTGTTGGCAGTTTCTTTTTTGCCGATATTCAAAGCAAT
>NZ_JANMZH010000571.1:0-3084 GCF_031383065.1 Microcoleus sp. OTE_8_concoct_300
AAATAACGCGGACTTTGGCGCAAGCGGGCGGCGCGCACAAAAGAAACATCCGGTGCTTTGACATTCGTATCCGGCATGATGAAACCGCCTGCGGAGTCAAAGACTCTCCCCAAGCGACGGGGATAAACCCAGTTACCCAGCAAGCGAATCAAAATACTGCTGATTTCACTGGATACGATGTCTGATGGTCCCACAATTGAAAGTCTCCCGTCTTCTAGTTCAATTTTGTAATCTAAACCCGCTTCGGAAAAAACGGTTTGAACTTGGTTTAAATCTTTGAGTGTCATCGCTGGCATAAGAATTTTCTCCTATTCTGAGCTGAGCTTTGATTTTAACACGAGTCAAATTTCTGCATATTTGAGGAATTCAGGCTATCTTCCTACAAATCATCAATTAAGCTGAATTGAGAAAGGCGATCGCACGGGATAAAAAAACTCGGTTTCTGGGATGAGCGATCGTTCTGATCGACAAACATTTACCTCTAAAATAGTCGAGATTGACTTATCCAGAGTTCTCCTCCGACTCCGCGTTGTGAAGAGGCGGTAATTTCATCATTCGATAATAAGTTAAAAGCTTATATATGCTTATATATGGCGACACAGATTCCCATTATTTAATAATACGTCAAGTGGCAGAAAAAAGCAAGGGGCGAGATCAAAAAAGATTAATGTCTAATGCCCAATGCCCAATGCCCAACTTTTGTTACAATACAAGTGAGTTTAGAAAAATTTAAAGATAGAAGTTTATGAGCAGCCTTAAAAGCAAGAGGCGAGATCAAAAAAAATCCCGCCCCAGCTTCAATAGATCGGTGCAAACGCTAATTGAATATATAGAAGCTTTGCCAGCCCAAGAGCAAACTTTACTATTTGACGAGCTTTTCAAGCGAAACATAATCAAGCAGCGTCAGGAAAACAGCGATTATTCTACAGTCAAGTTAACTTCTGCCTGGCCGATGTCCCCAGGAAGAGAAAAGTTCGACCCGGCAAACATCTATTCTACAGTCAAGGTAACTCCTGCCTCGGCGATCGGGCCAGCACTAGAAAAGTTAGGCCCGGAAAACATCAAGCTACCAAACACGGCCAAATTTTATGACCCGCATGTCAAAGGAAACCCGTTTATCATTGGAGAAAGAGAAAATCCGCGCCAGGAAAACACCAAGCAGACAGTCAAGACAAAAACACTCTTAACAGGTAACGCTACCTGCGACATTCGCGCAGCCGATCTCACTAACTTTGGGGGCGACTTCGACAGCTCAACTTATCACATAATCATTAAAAACGAATCAGACAGAACAGTCAGTGCAGCGTTGCTGGGATGGCCCGAATGTAAAGCTTTTGGCGAGACGCGATCGCAAGCACTGCAAAACCTTCACGATTTAGTAAATGCCCAGCTAGCCGAAGCAGAAATCGTCTCGGTCAAACTCACGAATAGTCGATCGAACAATCCTTGGGTGAGGTTAGCTGGTAAGTATGAAAACGATCCGTATTACGATGAGGTATTGGCACACATAGAAGAATATCGCCGCGAACTCGATGCAGAAACCGAAGCTTATTACAGTCAAATTGACGCTGCGGCTGAGACCAAATGAGCCGATACATACTTGATACGGATTGTTTCTCCCTTTGGCAACAGAATCATCCAATGATGGTGCAGCGGGTCGAGCTTAACGCTGAAAACCTTGCTGTAACTATCGTAACCGTAGAGGAAGTAATTCGCGGCTGGTTCGATGTTATCAGACAGGCTTCGGCACCTCCGGAAAAGGACAAAAAGGCGAAAAAGGAAAAAAAGGCTTCTAAACCTTCGCAAGCGGACAAAAAGGCTTCTGAACCTTCGCAAGCAGACAAATTAGTATGGGGTTACACCAAGTTATGGGATACATTAGAGGATTTCAAAAATCTCAACATTCTGAAATTTGACCGGAATGCTTCCACTATTTACACTAAGTTCCATCCTCAAATAAGACTCATCGGCTCGCAAGATTTGCGGATTGCTGCTATTGTACTTGCTAATAATGCTATCCTCGTTACGCGCAACCACCGCCATTTTTCCCAAGTGCCTGATTTAGTGCAGGAAGACTGGACAATTCAACCTTAAAAGCAAGAGGCGAGAGCCAAAAAAATCCCGCCCCAGCTTCAATTAAAAACTACCTTTGATCCCAAACTTGGGCCGCATCAGCCACAGCTTGATCTACCGACTTCTCATCCAACATTGCCGCCTGCAAATTGTCATAAATCGCCTTTTGCAGCTTTTTAACATCCTTGAGAGGCGGAATCAAGAGCTCGGCGGAAGTCAACCCAGAAGCACTAACAACCCGAGCTCGATCGGCAGCAGCAGCATCAGCGGGAACGTTCTTAAAATAACCGTCCTGCAAAGCCTCAACGGTAGAAGGCAAAACATTAGCAGCCTTAGCAAAAGCCAACTGATTTTGAGGATTAGTGACGTACAGAGCAAACTTGACAGCATCATCAGGGCGCTTGCTGTCGCGGGGCACAACCAAATTCATCACCGCCACAGTCTTCTTGCCTGTTTCCCCGGTAATTTGAGGCGCAGCAGCCGAAACAGCACCAATACTCGGAGCATTCTCAGCAATGGCCTTCAAAAACTGAGGCCCGGAAGCTAACAAAGAAGTATCCCCGGCTTGATAAAGCTCGATCGCCCTGCGATGTCCCTGCACCAAAACATCCTGCGGCAAAAGTCCGCCCTTGTACAAATCCACCCAATACTGAAAAACAGCTTTGCCCTTATCAGTATTAAAAGCCGCCTTGCCTTGAGCATCCACCAAAGGCACACCCATCTGCACGAAAGATTGCAAAACCTCCGCCGAATCTTCCGGCACAAAAGTCACAAAAAAAGCAAACTTACCAGTCTTCTCCTTCACCTGCTTGGCAACCTGTGCCAACTCGGCATAAGTAGCCGGAGGCTTAGCAATTCCAGCCTTCTTCAACAACTCTGTATTGTAAATTGTCACCCCAGTCGTGAGATACCAAGGAATGCCAAAACTCTTGCCGTCGAGTACGCTAGCTTTCCAGATATTTGGGAGATAGAGCTCGCGAACTTGCTGGGGAATCCGAGAATCCAAATCCA
>NZ_JANMZH010000587.1:0-12917 GCF_031383065.1 Microcoleus sp. OTE_8_concoct_300
GGCAAGATGCCCATCCCACAAGAAAAAATAACTCTTGTGGGATGGGCATCTTGCCCGTCCCATCAATTGATGAAAAGGATTTTTGCAAGAGGTCTATTATCAATCAGTCTTTCATGGGCGGGCAGGATGCCACCCCACAAGAAAATTTAATTTTTGTGGAACAGGCATCTTGCCTGTTCTGATGTTTTTTGATGCACCCCAACCTCCGAATAATTAATGCTCAACTATCACTGGTGTGCCAACTGCGACTTTCTCAAATAAAGCCTGTGCGTCTTTGTCAAACATTCTGACGCAGCCGTGAGAAGCCGCCCCCCCGATCGACTCTGGATTCGGAGTACCATGAAAACCAATCACATTCTTGCCATCCGTCCAAAACCCCATCCACCTACTCCCTAATGGATTGTCCGGCCCAGCAGGAATAAGTTCTCCTGTCCAAGGATTTTGCCACACTGGATCTTTGATCATTTGGATAACTTTAAAATTGCCTGTAGGAGTTTCCCAGCCGCCTTTTCCCACAGCAACCGGGAAACTGGCTTGCACCTTATCTTGTCGGTAAACATAGACGCGACGTTCTCGCAATTTCAGCACTAAACGCACTTCCTCAATTGGATTTACCGGAGGCTTTGGTTCCTGGGGAATATACCGAAATGGTTCTCCTAAGGGCGGCAGTTCTGGGGCTGGGAGATTCGGCAATTGGGCCTCGGATGGTAGCCCCTGTGGTGCGATCGCGCTATTACTTAAATTAGCGGCAGCCGCTTGCTGCTGTAGGGCGACCGACAGCGCGACTGAACTCAAGCTCACCACAATTAAGTTGTTAAATAAAAATTTGCTGTTCACCATTGTTTTGTTGACTAAATTCCTCACCAGCAGTTCCTACAAAGTTCCTATCTCATTATCCGCAAACCGCACCCGATCTGAAAAGTTTTGACATGGCTTTTTGACGGCAACTGTGCTGCACAGTTATTAGTTTAAATTCCACAACTGATAACTTGTAACTCAACCCAAAGCTTAGGCAATAATACCAAAAAAACCTGGTTTTTATACGGGGAGCAGTGGAGAGCCGCGAGAGATTTTCGTGAAAAAACCCGGTTTAAGCGTAAATCGTGGCAGAAAATGATTAAATTTTACCTCCGACTAATTTGATGTTTTAGCTGCAGGCCGGCTGGCGATCGAGAATTGAAACTATGGGGTTGCTACATCCGGAAAGCACAATCTGTCTTTGGGTAGAGTTTCCCGCCCAGCAACAGTTAGGTTGGCTTAAAAAAACTGCAACGGTCGATCGAACAAACTCAATATATCACGCCAACACTCTATAGATGCCAACCGCTGAACTTGTTGTAAATCGGGAACTTATGATGTAAAATTTAGTCTTTCAATACTTGTTCGATAATCTTTTTTTGAGATTGTCCTAAATTTCCTACTCTGGGGATTAAACTAGATTAGGTCAAGATGTTGGGACTTTCGCGCAGCGAAAGCAAACCCGACCCTAAATAGCAGTTAATGTGAGGTTTCAATGCGTTTTCAGAAGATCAAATTATTGACAGGTGCAACCCTGTCCGTGCTAATTTCGGCAGTCTCAGTACATCCTGCGATGGCTAACCCTGCAACTCAAATAGCCCAAACGCAGACCACCACAACAGCAAACTCTCAAACCATTACCGGTTTTGTCAAAAGTATTGTTGGCGACGTAGTAACAATTCGCGAAGAAAACGCGCCGTACAGGACTCTCAGGATTCAAAGATGCGTCCTGAGAATTATTGGCCTAGTACCGGGAATGAAAGTCAGAGCCACCGTCGCCGGATCTCAGATAGAAAATATCGCGGTGATCCCCGATTATAAGGTGGTAGCCACAACAGTTGTTCGTTCCGCAACTCCAGCACCGGCTCCGCGTCCGGCCCCAGAACCCCCTCCCCGTCCGATGCCGGCTCCCCGTCCGATGCCGGCTCCCGCTCCGATGCCGGCTCCCCGTCCGATTCCGGCTCCGGCTCCGGCTCCTGTGAGAGGACTTTGGTAGAGCTAGGTTATACGATTTTCGATTTTCGATTTTCGATTTTCGATTGAAGATTGAAGATTGAAGATTGGCAATGACAATCAAGCAATTTGGTTCCGGGTTCCCGGATTCATTCCTGGGGTCGCTTTCTTCAATTCTTTAATCTAAAATCTAAAATCGAAAATCTAAAATCGATTGACTGCTGAAGCTCAAGGTTTGGCTCACGGGCCTACAGTTGCCTTCTTTTTTTGCAACTGGTATCAGTAAGCAGAATTAAGTCACCGCGCAGGCGGTGGCTTCGCTGTTTAAGAGCAGTTAGAATAATAGAATTGTCCAGCAATTGTTGAGAAATCGCTGCTATGTATTACTTGCGTTTCTTGCTGCTAATTCTGCTGTTGCCACTGATTGCGTGCGATCGAGCTACAGATGCGATCGCCCCTGCTGTTGGCGACAACGGCCCCCTGTCGCAAATTCCCTCCCGTGCACCGCTGGTAAATGTTGGGACAAATCAAATTGTACCGACCAAACCGCTTTCGCCGCAGCCCATCCGCATTGCTGCAACTTCTTTGCCGCAGCCAGGAGCCAGCGAAAGCGCCTCAAAACCTCCTCAAGTAATACCGATTCCCGCATCGCCAGTGCTGCGAGTGCCTCCTGGCTTTGTCGTTAACGTTTTTGCTGACAATTTAGACGCTCCCCGATGGCTGGCTTTGACGCCGACAGGCGATGTTTTGGTAACAGAAACCCGGCAGAATCGGATTACACTGTTGCGGGATGCCAACGGCGACGGCGTTGCTGAGGTTCGCAAGACTTTTGCAACTGGCCAAAACGGGTTAAATATTCCCTTTGGCATGGCTTTTGCCGATCGCTATTTTTTCCTCGGAAATACCGCTGAAGTCCGCCGATTTCCCTACACAAAAGGGCAGGAACAATTGACAGGTACTGGTCAAAAAATTGCCGATTTACCGGGCGGTGGCTACAACCAACACTGGACGCGAAATGTTGTCATTTCCCCCGACAATAGCAAGCTTTTCGTATCAGTTGGCTCCCAGTCTAATGCTGATGCCGAACCGCTGCCGAGGGCGTCTGTTCAAGTGATGAATTTGGATGGCCAGAACAAGCAAATTTTTGCTTCCGGTTTGCGAAATCCGGTGGGATTAGATTTTCACCCAAAAACCAATCAACTCTACACGACAGTCAACGAACGCGACGGTTTGGGAGATGATTTGGTGCCGGATTACTTGACAAGAATTCGTCAAGGCGAGTTCTACGGCTGGCCTTACGCTTATTTTAAACCGAATTTGCTCGACCCGCGCCACTCCAGAAATGGCAATAGCGATCGACCTGATTTAGTGGCTAAAACATTAACGCCAGACGTGCTGTTTCAGGCGCATTCGGCGGCTTTGGGACTTCAGTTTTACGACGGCAAAACGTTTCCCAAAAGATTCCTGAACGGGGCGTTTGTGGCGTTTCGCGGCAGTTGGAATCGCAACGCAGGAACTGGTTATAAAATCGTGTTTGTACCTTTTAATGCGGCGAACGGACGCCCTCAAGGTTATTATGAGGATTTTCTGACTGGTTTTCTCACAGATCCGTCGGGCCCGAAAACTTGGGGACGGCCTGTTGGTTTGCTGGTTTTACCTGACGGGAGTTTGCTGTTTACTGAGGAAGCGAATAACCGGATTTATCGAGTGCAGTATCGGAGGTGAGAAAAGGGCGATCGCTAAATTCTTCACCCTCGTATACTTTTTGTTGAATCAACAATTGATCTTCTTTTCTAATTTCATATCATGTCCGATCGATTAACCATAATATCCCGGTCGGGGCGGGTTTTTGAGAGGGTCAATTATTGGCAGGTATTGTTGGTGAGGGCAGCCCCTACAAAAATCGCGATCGCTCGACCGGACCTCATATCACTCAATTTTGATAGTCGCTGGGTTGGGGCGGGTTTTGTACAGAGATTGTCTGCTGTTGGTTCTGATTGCGGGCTAAAACCGCCTCTACAAGCCTCGAATATATCAGAACGATCGAGATTTTGCGATCGCGCTTTAAAATTCCGAACCGGGTTGTTTGAGAAACTCGGCTTCTTCGGGGGTTGTTTCGCGTCCGAGAATTTGATTGCGGTGCGGAAATCTCCCAAAACGCTGGATTATTTCTAAATGCTGCATCGCGTATTCAATGACTGAATCGCTGTCTGTATCGTCGCTGAGTTGCCGAAATAGTTCCACAGATTTTTGCTGGTGTTTTAAGTTTTCGCTGTGTTCAAAAGGCAAATAAATAAACCATTTTTGTACGGTCAGCAATTCGCGATCGAAGTTATGATTAACAGCGTATTCGGCGGTAGCTAAAGCTTTGCTGTCTGTGGCGAATGCTTGGGGCGTCCCGCGAAACATATTGCGCGGAAATTGATCGAGCAGTAGAATTAATGCTAGGCAGTTTTCGGGGGAATCTTGCCATGAGTCGAGTTGACCGGAGGCGGCTAGTTCGTATTGCTGCATAAAGCGCGATCGCACTTCTGCATCAAAATCCGCATCTTTTTCAAACCACTTCTTTTGGACTTTGCCAAACTCAGGAGAGTGCGATCGACCAAACCAAAAATCTAAAACTTCATTCATAAAAACTTTACGGGAGCTTGGAAACGAGCGTGGCTTTAGCCAGCTCGTGGAAAAGGGACACGGGATACCAAGCGTGTCCCGTCAATACTTTTAAAATCCATAATTGTACCCATCCTTTTGATGAATAGAAAAACAATACTTGTGGTTGATTCCTTGAATTAAGCCCTGGGCTGAGGACACATTAAAACTACCACAGGAGCGAACAGCAACTCTACCCGTATAAGTGCCAATCTTCTTGCCCGAAGTAACAACGGCTTTTACGATGTCGCCTGTCTGAAAACCCTTGACAAACTTGAATCTTGGAACGTACCGAGAAGGAAATCCCAACTTATCTGTGCGACACATCTGCCTTGAACCATGCCCCGTGGCTTTGATATTTAGGGGCTGATTTGCTAATACGGAAATATTAGGCGTATCACCTACGCAAGCAGCATCAAAGAAGTGGGCTTTTGGTAATTCCAACCGTATGCGGTTGAATTTGGTCAACCCGCCAGAACCCGTGATAATCACTTTACCTGTTTCTTTTAGGCGATTAAATAAAGCCCATCTGGTTGAGTTGACAGCAGCGGCATCCTTCAACGGGCGCTTAGCTTGTGCCAAGATTTTCTTCAAAACATCGGGCTTTTTCGCCAGGAATATCTTGATGTCCTTAGTCCCTTTCTTGGTATTGCAAGGTTCACAGGCTAAACACAAATTAGATACCCTGTTAGTTCCACCCGACGCTTTAGGATGAATGTGCTCAACTTGTAGCGGTACATTTTCCGCGCTACAGTAAGCACATCGTCTCTCCCATTTATTGAGCAGATACTCACGAACTTCGTAACCAGCTAACACACCCTGCTGGTACTCGACCCCTGAGATTTCTGGACTTTCTATCTTCTGTAAATCGAATCTGACCAACTCCTGAAAGATTGTTTTAACTGGTGCAAGTTTTGATAACTTGTTGACCCAAGTTAAAGTTGTCTCTACGCGGTGTCGCAGGCTAGGAGCCAACCAACCTTTGGGACGTGTCCGATTTAAAAATCTCGCTTGACGATACCTTGTGTGCCGACTTCTGCGACCGCGCCGCAGAGAACAACGTGACTCTAGCAATGCCTTAATTGCTTGACCGCGATGGGTTAGTTCGGCCACCCAGAGCAGATTGGAATCTAAAAGTAGAGCAAACCCAGTAACTTTTGAACCAGGATCAATCTTCAGAGTTACAGGCTGCGGGTCTTCAGTTACTTCTTTTTTCAAGAGGATTGTGAAGGGGTAAAGCTTGAAAACCTTAGCTTTGCCAACCGTTAACAATTTACGCGCCAAAGATGGTTTGCATGGTGTTAGTGGTTTGCGGTTTATATCTAATACAAAAACGTAATTTGGTTGGATAGACATTGTTGTGTCCCTTCGATTTCTCGTAAAGTTCGCTTTGCCAATGTTATAAAGGCTTTTTGCGCTTGCAACACTGTCTCAGTGACCTTAAGACTGTTTAATTGCAAACAACAGAGCGGAAAACTAGCGTCGCATTCTCCGGTGTTATGACCCCAATAACGTAGTAAATTAAGACTTAGGCGGGTAAGCACGGCTTCAGTTTGTTTGCTGAAGCCCCGTGTCTTCAGACCGGGGTTGCTTACTAGCAATCTAGTATGCGATTGATTGTTGATTAAAGCTTCTGTGTCTGTAGTTGCACAAAATCCGCTATTTGCACAACTACAAACCGCAGCGATTAATGATTCGCAATGATGACTTAGGAACTTTTGTTGTCCGGTGCTTAAATTTACGAACTAGCAAACAGTCTGTCCCAAGTTTCGCCTCCCACAACTCCGTCTACATGAAGGTGAGCTTGCCGCTGAAATCTTTTCACTGCATCTAGGGTTGTCGGGCCGAACACGCCATCAATTACGATCGGTTCTGGGCACAAACCCCGCGCGTTCAACACCTTTTGCAGTTTCTTAACATCTTCTCCTCTCGAGCCGTGTTTTAAAATCCTTTTATGGTGTCTCACTTGTGGTCGATGGCAATCATTAGTGTGGCAAACTGCGTCGCCCGCTGCATAGTTGGCTCCACTTGTACCAGTCAAAACTAATAGACCGAGAATTGCTAGTAAATAATAAAAAGTCTGTGTTCCGGCCATACTTTCCCTGTGAATTTTCTCAAGCGTTTTTTACAAGTTTGACGATTGTTTGAGGGTGAGAAACCGGGTTTCTGGGATGGGGGCATCCAATCTTGATTGACCGGGTTTCTGGCAACAGTCAACCGACATTTTACAATATAAGTGGCTTTACTGCAAAATCTCCGATCGTGCAAGTTAAATTTTGTTGCTCTTTGGTAGCAGCAAAGGTAACAATTACTTCGCAGGCAACTGCAACCGTCAGGATTACCAAGTTTCGCGCCAGCGGGTAATCGCAAACGTCATCATTCGCCGCTGAAGGAACCCGATAGTGTTGGTTCCAAATTATTTCGGAGTAATCGGCAGCTAATCCGACGTGCACGCATGGAAGGGAGGCACTCGCACAGTAATCCTTGACTGCTTGCCGCCCGACACTGTTATCAAAAGTATCGATGACTGTGGCGCTGACAGCAAGCAGCCGATCGGCATTTGCGGGCGTCAATTCTTTTGAGTGCGCGTCAATGCTGACTCCCAAAGCGCGGTAGAGGTTGTTGGCGAGAATTTTGGCTTTGAATGCGCCGATGTCCGATCGATAATAGGGTTGAGTGGAAAGGTTGCGTTCCTCGATGCGATCGCGATCGATGACTTTTAAATGGCAAAAGCCCGATCGCGCCAGACTTTCTGTAATATTCGCACCCAAAGCGCCCGCGCCGCACACCGTTACCGGGAAATTTTTTATCAGCGACATCACTGCGGCACTTCTGTAAAGTTGTTCGTGAAAAAATATGCTCATGGTAATCAAGAATTATCGATTTTCGACTACTCCAACCAATGAATGCAAGTCGAAGTCTTTGTCCAATCCGCTAAGACAAATGCCCGCACTCATAACTGTCAAGTCATTTTTGGCGATCGCAGAAGTGTGATGTTCTCCACTCCCGCTAGTCCATTCAACTAACCAATAATTTTGGCGATTCCCTGCGGGATAGCTTCGCTTCACGCAAAAATCCCGCAATTCACCGCCGCCCATTTTTAGCGCCCGCTGCAAGCGCTGCCCTGCCCGCACTTTTGGATCGAAACCTTTAATATTTCGGGACACTAATTCGTAAACAGTTCGCACTGTCGGGGCGACAAGTTGCCTATAATGCTGATTGAATAAGTCTCATAGCTCTCAAGCCTTGTTGATAATTAGGTAGTTTGTGTGGGGACAAAGACATTAATTCAACAACAACCAGCCAATTACTAGACATTGAATCGACCCATGATTCACCCCATAGTCCAATATAAAAAGTGCTATGTCTAGCATATTTTCTGTGACTTTCTGTTTTTCTACCGAGATATTCTTGAACTTGCTTTGACTTAATATTTATCCCTTGGATTATGCTCTTCAAGTATGCTAAGGATAGCAAAATTAATAATTTACTCAATCGGTTGCCCGTTAAATTAGTCCTTTCCAAGTTATATCCTCCGCTCTTAAAGTCTCTGAACATCTCTTCAATTCCAAATCTTTTAGCATAAGCATCAACTGCTGCTTGTGTATCTTTCAAGCTTGTCAGAATATACCAAGGCTCTTTTGTAATAATATTTCGATATTTCCCTAGCCATTTACCTGCCAGATTAAATCCATTAATGGGTGCAGTTTTTCTAATTGTTACTTCTCGATTGAAAAAGCTATTTCCTGGCTCTAATCCTAGCATTTTTACTTCAGCCCATAACTCCGATTCAGTCTTGATGCAAACATTCTTTTTTAGTCGCAAACAGAAATCTACTTTCTTCTCCCTCAGCCAGTTGGCGAGGGTAACGCTACAAAATTCACGATCTCCCAACACTAGCAATCTATAATTTGATAAGGCAGCGAATACTGGCATTAATACAAATTGTTGATTTTCCAATGTGCTGTTCCCTTGTTTATCAAGCATTTTCCAATAAATAGGAATAGCTCTATGAAGCCAAATCATGCTGACCATCAAAATATTATTTGATTGCCATTTGGTTCGGTCTATTGCTAAATATACAACCTTATTCTGTTTAACACTACCTTTAATCCAATCAATAACCAGTGACAACCAAATATTATCTAGAGTCCATTCATCCTCCGATAAAAATCTCTGAATCTTTTTTCTTCTACTTTCAAATTTAATGGGAATCGCTAGTTTTGTCGCCATGCTTTCTAACGTGACTTCTTTAATCGATTGCACTACTTGAATCAATAAAATTGTCAATAAGTAATTAGAATGTGTCAGCTTTTTTGACAAATGGGCATGATATAATTTTGGTATCATTTAATTGTTTTTGGGTAAGAAGCTTTCTTACCCTATCTTTTTTCATGCTATTTGTCTAGAGTGCCCTCCCTGTCTGCTCTTCAGGCGACCTGTCGCCCCGTCAGTGATATCTGCGCCGATAATTGTTAATTAATAATCGGGAATTGGGAATTGAGAAGCTGTAATTGACGAGCGTTGCAAACTGGTGTATTGCTTAGAGTTTATCGGCAATTGCTTTAAGTTCTTCAACGAGGCGCTTGTTCTTGGGATTCCTGCTGCCATAAAGGCCGGCTGAGAACATGGTGATTATTTCTAGTAGATCTTTAGCTAAATCCTCCTCACAGCTAGCATCTTCAGTTTGATTGATAATCACTACCTCTGTCCCAAAGTGTTCGCACAAATTAAAAATTAGTTCAGAACCAAATCTCAGCATTCTGTCTTTGTGAGTTAACACCAACCTTTCTACTTGATTGTCTGCGATCGCCCGAATTAGACGTTGTAAACCCCGCATACTGTAATTTACCCCAGAACCCACATCATCAATGATTTGGAATTGCCAGCCGTGAGATGCACAAAACAATTCCAAAACTTGTTTTTGTCTGTCTAAATCATCTTTTTGGTCGTGGCTGCTAACCCGAGCGTAAGCAACCGTTAAAGCGCCGTCGCGTTTTAAGCCGAGAAGATGAGCTAGGTCATACCGTCTGTGACCGTTAGCCGTGCGTTCCGGTATTAGCTTGCCTTCGGCTTCCCACCTGCGTAATGTGGAAGCGCTCACACCTTTAAGTTTGGCTGCTTCAGTTATAGTTAATTTTTTCATTTTTGGATTTTAGCATCACAAATGAGTAAGTTCGATCAGTTTTAGATATATTTTTGTGCAATGCTGTGGTTTTGACCAATCCGATGGCGGTGCCAGAAAGTTTGGTAGGCAGATTTTTTATGGTAAAGTAGTGCGAAAAAGCAAAGTTCTGCATCGCCGTGGCGCCCAACACAGCACAGTGCTTGATTCTTACAAGAATTGAGGCTTTAATTGAGCGGTAAAATTTGATGCAGCAATGAGTGCAAATTATTCGGTGTGATGGCTGCAAATAGCTTGAGTTTATGGAAAAGTTTGGAGGAGGTAGCAGAAGTAGAAGTCATAAATCCCTCTTAGGGATGGAAGTTAGCCGATCGAGAACTGTTCCGGTTTGGGCTTTGCTATCTTTGGCGACGAACGGGGTACTGATGTTCACAGTCGCTCAACTACTGCTGCGGGGACACAACTGGGCAGAAAGCTTCCCGGCGAGTGGGGCGGTGACAGCAGAAGGCGCCCAGGAACAAATTGACCAACCGGCTACCTCTGCAAAGGCAGTGCTAGACGTGCCGGTTCCAGGACCGCGACATAAATGGACTTACCAGCAGTGGGTGACGCAGTTGGGTCGCGAAGCTGAGGCGGCCGCGGCGAATCGACCGTCAAGACTGAGTGTTTTGGCTGGGGATTCTCTGAGTATGTGGTTTCCGACAAAGCTGTTACCGGTCGATCGAATTTGGCTGAATCAAGGGATTTCGGGGGAAACTTCCGTGGGTTTGCTGAAGCGGTTGCAATTGTTCGATCGAACTGTGCCGGATACTGTGTTTGTGATGATCGGGATTAACGATTTGTTGCGGGGGGCTAGCGACGAAGGGATTTTGGACAACCAACGGCAGATTATTCGCGATTTGCGGTGGGCTCACCCCAAAGCAGAAGTAGTTGTGCAGTCGATTTTGCCACACAGCGGGGAACAAGCTACTTGGGAAAATCGCGATCGGCTGCTGGCGATTCCTAACAGTCGGATTCGGGCAATAAATCGGCGGCTGAAAGAAATTGCGAGTTCTGAAAATGTTTTGTATCTGGATTTGTACCCGCTGTTTGCGGATGTTGACGGCAATTTGCCAACAGAACTCAGCACAGACGGCTTGCACCTTAACGATCAAGGTTATCTGGTTTGGCGATCGGCCCTGCAACTGTTCAGTCAGATGCAGTTGAAAGATTAGTCATTAGTCATTAGTTATTAGTCATTAGTCATTAGTCATTAGTCATTAGTCATTAGTTAGAAAGATAAAGGATAAAGTCATATTCTCCTTCTCCCCAAATCTCCCCCCCTCCTCCTCCCACTCTCGCCCACTCAAAACTCTCCCCCTATCCTCAACTCGCCCTCCCCGAATACTGTGCTGTCACGGGCTATGTCAAGTAGCGACGGATAGATTAAGAAATATGATCCTTAGCTCTTTAGTATAACGTGATACAGAATAACTGTTTATACAAATGGTGCAATCCAAAAGCACAGACCGTTGGATTGATGGTTGACGAATTTAGATGAGTCCGGCTATACGAAGTCGGGGGGTTGAGGATGGGGGAATTATCTATTGAAGATTTGTTCCGCTAAAACAGGGACTTAAAACCAAAGAACTATTGCATCTAAAATCCTCCCATCTAAACTCGGTCCGGTCTTCCCTGAAAATTGCTGAGTATGAGAAGGTACAACTAACGTGATCAAAAAAAGTTTAAAGATCGGCATCATCGCCATGTGGCTGTTAAGCGTAGCGCTGACGGACAATGCCTTAGCTCAAGATGCTGCTGGTACTGCTGCTGCGGTGGTGCCGAATCCGATCGACAGCGGCGATACGGCCTGGATGTTGGTCTCCTCAGCACTGGTGCTGTTAATGACACCAGGGCTGGCGTTTTTCTACGGGGGACTGGTGCGATCGCGCAACGTCCTCAACACCATGATGATGAGCTTAGTCATGATGGGACTGATCGGCGTCACATGGACGCTGTGGGGCTACAGTTTGGCCTTTGACGTTTCCACTCCAGCGTCCGAAGGCTTTGGTAAAGGGATCGAAAGCTTCATCGGCGGCTTCGACTGGATGTTCTTGAACAACGTCACGGCCGACAAACCAGATCCGATCGGCTACGCACCGACAATACCCCACCAAGTATTCATGGTGTACCAAATGATGTTCGCCATCATCACTCCAGCCTTGATTTCCGGGGCGATAGTCGAACGGGTAACATTTAAAACCTATTTCTGGTTCGTGCTGCTGTGGTCTACCTTCATCTACTCTCCTTTAGCCCACTGGGTTTGGGGTAGAGGCTGGCTGCAGGCGATCGGATCTCTGGACTTTGCCGGCGGCACAGTCGTACACATTAGTTCCGGCGTTTCTGCAGTTGTCGCAGCTTGGGTAATCGGGCCCCGCAAAGACCACTTGAACAACCCCCACACCCCCCACAACGTACCCTACGTCTTGCTGGGAATTGGGATGCTGTGGTTCGGCTGGTTTGGCTTCAACGGCGGTAGCGCTTTGGGATCTGGTTCTTTAGCAACAGTGGCTTTTGTCACCACGATGATTTCTACAGCAGCCGGCGGTTTAACTTGGACAATTGTGGAATGGGTGCTCAGAGGCAAACCGACAGCAGTGGGAATTGCTAGCGGTTTCCTAGCGGGATTGGTGGGCATCACACCTGCGGCTGGATTCGTGCTGCCAGTGGGGGCGCTTTTGATCGGATCGATCACTGCTGTTTGCTGCTTCTTTGGCGTTAGTTTCCGGGCTAAGCTGGGATTTGACGACTCTTTGGATACCTTCCCGATTCACGGCTTAGGCGGAACTGTGGGCGCGATTCTGACTGGTGTGTTTGCGACTAAAGCGGTTAACGCAGCCGGAAATGACGGGCTGTTTGCCGGGAATCCCGGGCTAATCGTCACCCAGTTTGTAGGCGTTCTAGCTACTTACGTGTTTGCGGCTGTCGGCACTTTTGTGATCCTGAAAATTTTAGGGCAGTTTATGGAACTGCGAGTGCCGTTATCTGCTGAAGACCAAGGTTTGGATATCGGTCAGCACGGGGAAGAAGCTTACGGTGAGGATTTTGCCGGCGGTTTCAGTTCGTATGAATCGAGTTCTCCTTTTGCGCCGAAGAAGGTTTGAAGCTGATTTTCTGTGGGAGTTCGATCGTG
>NZ_JANMZH010000617.1:0-1496 GCF_031383065.1 Microcoleus sp. OTE_8_concoct_300
TAATGAAGATGGGACGATGAAGGATTCGCCTTATCGCGATCGCGCGATCGACGTGATGGAGGAACTGTACAAGTTTACCTTGCTGTTGCGGGAGCAAACCGACTATTTGACCGATCGCTACAGCGAACGCAAGGAACAAGCGGCTAAAGAGGCGATCGCCCTAGCAAATCGCGCCCTTGAAGTTAACTCTCCTAAGAGTATCTAAAGTTGGCATTTCCCTAGGAGGTATCCAAAATAACTGATGAAGAATACGACCATTTTAAAGCAACTTTCCTTTTTAGACCGTTACCTAACCTTATGGATTTTTCTGGCAATGGTCATCGGCGTTAGCTTGGGAGTTTTCATCCCTGGTATCCAAGGATTTATCAACCAATTTCAAGTTGGAACAACTAACATCCCGATTGCCATTGGCTTAATTCTGATGATGTATCCACCGCTTGCCAAGGTGCGATATGAAGAGTTAGGGGATATATTTCGCAATCCGAAGATTCTCGGTCTATCGTTATTGCAAAACTGGGTAATCGGCCCGATTTTAATGTTTGTGTTAGCCATCACTTTTCTACATGATTACCCTGAATATATGGCTGGCTTGATTATGATTGGAATAGCCCCCTGTATTGCGATGGTAATTGTCTGGAGCGAGTTAGCCAAAGGAGATACTGAATATACAGCAGGACTTGTGGCATTCAACAGTATTTTTCAAGTTTTATTTTACAGCGTTTATGCCTGGTTTTTTATCACAGTTTTACCCCCATTATTTGGGTTAAAAGGCAGCGTTGTTAACATAGGAATTGGAGAAACTGCCCAAACTGTTTTCATTTATTTAGGAATTCCATTTCTGGCAGGCTTTTTAACTCGCGTCGCGTTGGTAAAAGCCAAAGGCAAGCGCTGGTATCACAGCGAGTTCATTCCTAAAATCAGTCCAATTACACTGATTTTTCTGTTGTTTACCATCGTAGTAATGTTTAGCTTAAAGGGAAATTTAATTGTTCAGATTCCCAGGGATGTGGTGCGGATAGCGATTCCGTTGCTGCTCTACTTTGTGCTAATGTTCTTAGAAACTTTCTACATGGCATGGAAAATAAAAGCTGATTATGCGAAATCAGCAAGTTTGGCTTTCACTGCTGCTAGCAATAACTTTGAATTAGCCATTGCTGTCACCATTGCCGTGTTTGGCATTAACTCCGGTGCCGCCTTTGCTGCAGTGATTGGGCCATTAGTAGAAGTTCCTGTGCTGATTAGTTTAGTTAACCTTGCACTGTGGTTTGAAAAGCGATTTTTTAGACATAATACGCCCGGGTCTGTCTAGCCTACTCATACAATTTTCCAATCACCAACAACTAACAACAAATCAAATGAAAAAAGTAATGTTTGTTTGCAAAAGAAACTCCTGCCGATCGCAAATGGCAGAAGGATTCGCTAAAACCATCGGAGCCGGCAAGATTGGAGTCACCAGTTCCGGGTTAGAATCAAGCAGAGTTCATCCGACAGCAATT
>NZ_JANMZH010000622.1:0-1679 GCF_031383065.1 Microcoleus sp. OTE_8_concoct_300
ATATCTCATGTAGTATTGGTTCAATTGTTTCCCATTCTGAATCCGTTAGACTGCTATAATAAGGCATGGCTGCTACTGGATAATGCTTTTACGGTCACGTTACCACAAGACCGTAAAAGATGTCAAATGGGTTCTATAGAAATCGTTATAAGTTTCCCGCCATGATGATTGATGGCTCGCATTATTGGTATCACGTCGTTGACGGCGTTTAGTACGTCCATCCCAGTATTCTTTCTCTACTTTTGCTATCGCATCACCAAAGGTTATCAAATCATTTTTGATGATGTTCTTTTCTAGAATCACATCCTCGTACCAGCTCAGAAACTGAGTCTCGCTAGAAAACGATTCTAGAGCAGTAGCGACTAAGTGAGCCTTCCTTAGAGCATCAGTAATACCTTGCATTGTTAGGTAGCACCCGCAAGTTTTGTTGACCCGCTTGTCACCTAGCTTGAACTGGAGGGTTATGTAAGACCCTTTAGCCTTGCTATCCTTTTTGAGCCCTACCCCTTTGGGGCATTCTTTCTGTGCTTGTTTAAAGTAGTCGAGAATCCGCTCGTAGCCGATAAGGTAATCAGCGCTGGTACTTACTGTGACGAAATTAGACTTCTCGCTCATTTTTCGCTCAATCCTCTAACAGTGTTGAGTTTGCTTGCTGTATTCAGCGTACAGCAAGCTGCTTAGTTTTCGCTCAAATGTAAAACAGGACTTTCAGAGCGAGTAAAGAGAAGAGCTAGAACGACGCAAAATCGTAGATGTAAAGCAAGGCGCTAATTCAAATCTCGTCACGGGCTTGCTATTTTATGCCATACAAAAAATAGGATTTGCGGTTGAAGAAGCAATTCAACCGCAAATCCTATTTTTTAAGCGTCGCTTGCAAATAAAGCAGCGGGTCTTCAGCAACCCAGCCCAAACCCGAATTGTACCGAACTTCAAAATGCAAATGAGCTTGGGCAATGTCCGGTTTTCCCGTCATCCCGACTGTTCCCAAAACTTCTTTAGACTGGACTTTTTGACCGACTTTTACGGCAATATCTTTCAAATGAGCGTAGCGCGTTTGCTTCCCCGCTTGATGGTTTACCACCACTAAATTCCCGTAATCTCCCTGCGGCCCGGCAAAGGCGACAGTTCCCTCGCCAGTTGCTAAAACCTGCGTACCCTCCGACGCCAAAAAATCTACGCCACTGTGGAAAAAAAATTCGCGGCGCATAGGATGCAATTGCCGCCCGTAACGCAAAGCTTCAACCGCAGCAGCGGGTAGGGGAAATCCTTGCACCGATGGGGTTGCATCGGGATTTGCAGAAGGCCCGATCGACCTATTCACCGCAGGCACAAACACGGTTTGCCCCAAAGGCCTGCACCCATTCGCCTCAAATAGCAAATCTGCGCGCACTTTGTAAGCTTCTGCCAGTTTTTGCCAATTCCAGCCCGCAGGTACTTCTACCTCGATGCCACTGTATGGAGGAATGACGATCGCACTTCCAGCAGATACTCGACCTTCCCGCAACATCGGATTTATGCCGATCAGCGCCGCAGGAATCACATTAGACCTCTTGCGAAAGTCTCAGGCGATCTCTAATTTAGTCTTTAAAGAAAGTTCATAATTATAAATACCAGCGATCAAATTAAATCTTAATCCGAAGCGCCTTCTTCGATTCCGATATCTTGATGAAAGTATTCTA
>NZ_JANMZH010000626.1:0-2344 GCF_031383065.1 Microcoleus sp. OTE_8_concoct_300
AACTAGGACGGCCAATATGCCCATCCCACAAGATTTATTTTTTCTTGTGGGTTGGGCATCTTGCCCGTCCAATAAATTTATGAAAATGACTTTTGCAAGAGGTCTATTCACGCTTTGCGCGTGCCGCCAAATGTGCGATCCTCTTCGAGGGCTTCGCTAACGGCTCAAGAAGCAATTCGTTGGGTAAATTGGGGAACCGACCCAGAGGAATTTAGCGTGCAAACATGAATTCCTGAAATTTTCCCAAACTGGAGTCTAAATTTATTATGCCAGAACCACAAGCAAATCAACCAATTAATTTTACCCGCTTTGCCGATTGGTGCAAGCACAAAGATAGTCTTTCAGAATCGGCAAGGCATACAGTTGAGATGCTGTTAAAACAGGCTGGCACTTGTGATTGCAATGAAGCCGATCGGGTACTTTCAAACCTTACTGAACTGCATCTCTCCTCCAATAAAATTACCAACATAACTCCGGTATCGGGATTTACCAACCTCACCAGACTGCATCTCGAAAACAATCAAATTACCGAAATAAATGCGCTGTCGGGACTCATCAACCTGATAAGCCTGCATCTCGAAACCAATTCAATTACCGATCTCACTCCGCTGTCACCACTCATCAACCTGAGAAGGCTGCATCTCTCCAACAATCCAATTACCGACATCACTGGGCTGTCGGAACTTACAAATCTGACCAGACTGTTTCTCTCCAACACTCCAGTTACCGACATCACTGGACTGTCGGCACTCACCAATATGTTCCTACTGAATCTCCATAATAATCAAATTACCGACATCACTCCGGTTTCGGGACTCAACAACCTGACCAGACTGATTATCTCCAGCAATCAAATTACCGATATCACTCCGCTGTCGGCACTCACCAACGAGCCCGAAATTTATCTCTACAACAATCCAATTACCGACTTAAATCTGCCGAGGGAACTTACACAAAAGTACCTTACCCTCAAGACTGCGCCTATTGATTCTAAAAAAGCTACAGAAGCAGTGAAAAAAATCTATGCAGCTATTGGTGTGGAAGCACCCGAAGTTATTGTTTGCAGCAGTCCACAGGTCGCTTCTCTCGAACTCTTCAAACTACTCAATATTGACAGTGTATCACGAGATCAAATATGGGAAATAGCGGTGACAACTTTAGTAGGGGAAAAATCTTTGTTAGACCAAATTTTTGAAGAGTTGGACGCACGAGATCAAATATCGGAAATAGCGGTGACAAATTTAGTATGGGGAAAATCTTTGTTGCACAAATTTTTTCAATGGTTGGACGTAGGATTTTCGGGTTGGGCGTTGTGGAATGCTCTGTCGAATGCAATAATACTAGATCCGAATGCCGATCGCATTCTGGTGTCAGAATTTCAGCAATTGCTAAAAAATGACCTAAAATCGCTGGGAGAGGATTTCCGCTCATATTTTAACGATCTAGAACCACTAACCTCTACAACTCTGGTGAAGGAAATTCATTTGACTGAATTTTTGATCTCGAAATTTGGTGTCACTCTCGACTTGAAAGCACAAGAACTACTTCGCTGCAAGCAAGAGTTGTTCGAGGAGTGCGGGTGGATCTTGCCGTTTGAGAAAATTTGCGTAGTTTGCGATCGCCCCCTGCACCTCCGTTTTGACGCTGAAAATCGGCTACACGCTGAAGGAGAACCGGCGATCGCATTTGCGGACGGTTACAGTTTATACTTTCACCACGGCGTTAAATTACCCGAAAAATACGGAAAAGTACACCCCGATTTGTGGCAAGCAGAATGGCTTCTATCGGAATCAAATGCCGAACTGCGTCGAGTATTAATTGAGACAATTGGTTACGATCGCATTTGCCAACAATTGCAAGCAGTAAAATTAGATACTTGGCAAGAATACACGCTATTAAAAATTGATAACGCCGATGTCGAGCCGATTTATTTGTTAAAAATGACTTGTCCGAGTACGGGATTTATTCACGCTTTGCGAGTGCCGCCTGATGTGCTTACGGCTAAAGAAGCAATTCGCTGGGTAAATTGGGATATCGATCCAGAGGAGTTTAGCGTGCAAACCTGAGTAATAGCAATTTAAAAAAGTCTTGCTACAATCATCAGTCTCATACCAATTGTTAAAAGTCACAGAGCCCCACGCCGGACTTAGGAATGAGAATTAAATAACTTCCACAAGTTTGTGGGATGGGCGTCCCGCCCGTCCAAAAAGGACGGGCGGGACGCCCATCCCACAAACTTGTGGAAGTTATTTAATTCTCATTCCTAAGTCCGGCGTGGGGCTCTGTGACTTTTAACAATTGGTATGAGACTGATGATTGTAGCAAGACTTTTTTAAATTGCTAT